>JAOBJO010000001.1 GCA_025728535.1 Candidatus Lightella neohaematopini | reverse complement strand
ATAAATATTACTTGGATAATTTTTTTAGTAACATTTTCATATCTTTAGGTAAAGGAGCATACCATATTTTTTTACTATTATTAAATGGATAATTAAATTTTATTTTATATGAATGTAATGCTTGTCTATTAAATTTTATATTATTTTTTTTATCTACAAAAATATTATTGTATTTTGTATCACCTAATATTGGATGATTAATATATGACATATGTACTCTAATTTGATGAGTTCTACCAGTTTCTGGTATTATACTTAAATAAGTGTAATACTTAAAATATTTTATAACTTTAAAGTGAGTAATAGATAATTTTCCATAGTTACATATTTTCATACAAGTACGATTATTTATGTTTCTAGATATTGGTTTAATTATAGATCCATATTTTTTGGTGTGTCCATGTACTATTGCTAAATACCTTTTAGATATTTGTTTATTTTTTATTATTTGTGTTAGTTTATATTGAGTTGTTAAATTTTTTGCTATTATCAAGATACCTGTTGTATCTTTGTCTAATCTATGTACAATACCAACTCTGGGTAAATTAATATTTAATGGATAATAATATAGTATAGCATTCAATAAACTATTGCAGTTCCTGTTAGAATACATAGTAAGATTACTTTGTTTATTTATTATTAATATATTACTATCTTCATAAATAATATTTAATTTAATATTTTTAGGAGCAAGAATATTATTTTTAGATAAATTAATATTAAGTTCTATTTTATCGTTATTAAAAACTTTTTTATCTGGATTAGATACGATATTATCATTAACTTTTACTAGTTTGTTTAGTATAAAATATTTTATTCTTGTTCTAGAATATATTTTTATTAATTTTGTAATTACTTTATCTAATCTTTTTCCATGTTGTTCTCTTTTGATAATATAGGAAATATTATTTATTTTCATTAATTAGTAGTTTAAAACTATGTTTGTATCATTTCTAAGAAAATATTTTGTTATTGTATTATTATTTAGTAATATTAATCTATTTATAGGAAGACAATGTTATTGTAACATAAATAAAAATAATAAGATAATAAATGATGTCATTTGTAAATATAAAAATGATATCAATGAAACATTAATAATTAATAATTCTGGTTTAACCAGCTTACGTAAATTATTAGTTATTATTGATATATTTATAAAAAAATCTACTGAAAAGTATAATATCGATAAATTAATGTATTTAAAAGGATTAATTTATATTAGATTATATCATGGTAAATTATTTGATTTAAATAAGCATAATTATCAGAATATTATATATGCGTTTAAAATATTTAATAACTTAAAAAAAAATAATCTATTATTTAAAAATAACAGATTGTTAAATTATTATTTGTTATATACCAAAAAAATAATACTAAAAAAAAAAATTAGCATTATTAAATATTATTTTCGTCATCATAATTATATTTCTGTAATTAACAGATCTAATAATATTATTAGTTATATTAATGATAATAATATGTTAAAGATAATAAAATTAATGATTAAGTACTCTTACTTACACCTTAGCATAAAAGAGATTAATTAGTTAATTAGTTACTAATAGACAAATTTTTTATATATTTCAAGTAATATCTTGTAAGTAGTATTCCAATTAATACATGGATCAGTTATAGAAACTCCGTATTTTAAATGTTTTGGTAGATTTAGTTTTTGACTACCTGAATTTATATTACTCTCTAACATAATACCAATAATATCACGATTATTATTATTAATTTGTTTTAATACATACCTAGCTACTTTTAATTGGTTTAAGTAATTGTTACTTGCATTACCATGACTACAATCTATTAATAATTTAGTTGGTAATCCTAAATTATTCATTTGTTGTTTACAAAAACGTATATCATAATCATAATAATTAGGTACTTTACCACCTCGTAAAATAATATGACTATTATAATTACCATTAGTATTAACTATAGTAACTTTTCCATGTTGATTTATATTAATAAAACTATGTTTTAATCTAGATGCTTTTATAGCATTTATAGCTTTTGTTATATTACCATCAGTATTATTCTTAAAACCTATCGGTATTGGTATACCAGACACCATTTCACGATGAATTTGTGACTCAACAGTTCTAGCTCCAATTGACCCCCAACTAATTAGATCATTAATATATTGGTAATTGTTTATAGATAAAATCTCTGTAGCTATTGGTAATTTTAATTTTAATATACTTAATAATAAATTACGTGCTATAAATAATCCAGATTCAATATCAAAAGATTGATTAATATATGGATCATTAATTAATCCTTTCCAACCAAAAATAGTACGTGATTTTTCTAAATACACTCTCATTATAATATATAATTTTTTACCAAATCTTTTTGATAATAATCTTAATCTTATGCCATAATCAATAGCAGATTTTATTTCATGAATTGAACATGGACCACATACAATTAATAATCTTGGATCTTTACCATTAATAATGTTTGCAATAATTTCTCTAGATTTTAGAACAAAATCTCTAATAACTTTACTTATTGGAAGAATATCTTTAAGTTCATTTGGAGTAATCATAAAATATCTTTTATAAATAAAACTATTTAATATTATTTTTTTATCTTTTCTTTTATACGAGTTGCTTTACCAGATAATTTACGTAGATAATATAATTTTGATCGGCGTACAATTCCGCAACGTTTAACAATTATATTATAAATAATTGGAGAATGTAACAAAAATACACGTTCTACATTTTCATTGTTAGAATATTTACGAACAGTAAATGAAGAATTTAATCTATTGTTATGCATACTAATAACTATTCCTTCAAACGATTGTATTCTTTTTTTATCTCCTTCTGATATCCATATTTTAACTTGTATTGTGTCACCAACTTTAAAGTTAGGAATATCTTTTTTAAGATATTTATGTTCTACTAATTTTATAATATTAATTTTATTCATAAATAAGTATTATTGAAGTAGTTAAATTTATTTATAGTATATTAAATTATTTTCTTGCTTAAATTCCAATAATAACTTTTTTTGTTCGTTAGATAAAGTAATTTTATTTAATAAATCAGGTCTTCTTAAAAAAGTACGACCAAGAGATTGTTTTAATTTCCATTTATTTATTTTATCATGATTACCAGATAATAAAATAGATGGTACTGGCATATTTTCTACTATTCTAGGACGTGTATATTGGGGATAATTTAGTAATCCGTTATAAAATGAATTATCTACTAAAGATTCATATTTAATAATATTAGGTAACATTCTACATATTGCATCTATTAATATCATAGCTGCTATTTCTCCATTACTAATAACATAATCACCAATAGATAATTCTTCATTAACTTCTTTAAGAATTAATCTTTCATCTATACCCTTATAACGTCCACATAATATTATTATATGTTTATTATTAGATATTCTATTTATATCATATTGATTTAGTTTTTTTCCCTGAGGTGATAAATAAATAACTTTCGTTTTATTATTTGTATTTTTTTTAGCATAAGAAATAGCACGATAAACAGGATCAAATCTAATTACCATACTTGAACCACCACCATATGGTTTATCATCTATTGAATGGTAACTATTTTTAGTAAAATTACGAATATTAATATAACTTATAGATAAAACTTTTTTTTCTATAGCCTTCTTTATTATACCGTATTTGGTAAAAGAACTAAATATTTCTGGTAATAAACTAATTATACTAATTAACATAAATAATATTTATTAATACTCAGGGTTCCAAAAAACAACTATAATTTTATTCTGTATATCTATTTTTTTTATAACTTGATTTTGTAAATAAGGAATAAATCTTTCATAAATATTAAAGTGATCATTAATATTTTTTTTAACAACTAATACATCATTAGCCTTAGTTTCTATGATATTATGAACTATTCCAAAAAAATAATTTTCTGTGTTTATTACTTTTAAACCAATAATATCAATCCAATAATATTCGGTGTTATTTAATACTGGTAATTGTTTTCTATCAATAAAAATATTGTAATTAGTTAATAATTTAGCCTCTTCTTTGCTATTAATATTAGTAATTTTTAATATTATATAATTTTTATTAAGCCTCCAAGAACTAATACTTAATTTTCTCCAATCACTAGTAATACTAATACCATTAATAAATAGTGGCTGATAAGAAAAAATATCTAATATTCTTCTTGTAAAAGAATGTAACTTTAACCATCCTAACACACCATAAGTTGACCTTATTTTACCAACTACTATTGGATTATTCAATTTATACATAATTAAGAAATTAAATATCAATAAAATTATTTAATATATATAAAACTCTTTTTGATATAGAAGCACCACAAGATTTCCAGTGTTTTAAACGATTAATATTTATATGTACTGAGCTACCTTTGTTAGTTATTGGATTAAAGAATCCAATACGTTCAATAAAACGACCATCACGAGCATTTCTTACATCTGCAACAACAATATGATAGAATGGTTTTTTTCTTACTCCACAACGAGATAATCTAATTTTTATCATAATTATATTTCACATTAAATATTTTATTTATAATGAATTATTTTTTATAAAACTTATTTGTAACTAATTTATTCATATTATTTAATATTTTTAAAAAATTATTATTTCTTACTGTTTTTATTGTTTTTTTGACTAAAAAAAATTGTTTCAACAATATATTAATATCTTGAATATTAACACCAGAACCTTTAGATATACGCTTTTTATGTGAACTTTTTATTATGTATGGACTATTTTTTTCTAAATTAGTCATCGAATTTATAACAGCTTCTATTTTAATTAAAAACTTATTATCAATGTGATTAATACCGTATTTAATATTACTAAATACATTAGTGATACCTGGTATTTTATTTAAAATACCATTTATACCACTAATTTTGTTAATTTTTTTTAACTGCTTTAAAAAATCAGACAGATTAAAATTATTACTAATTTTATTACTGTTTTTACTAAAACTATTATTAATATTTCTTAAATATGATGTATTTATTGTTATACCTAATATTTTACTTATTATCTTACTTGGATTAAATAATTCTATTTCATTAATTTTTTCTCCAGTACCAACAAATTTTATTGGTTTATTTATTATATGTTTTAATGATAATATAGTACCCCCTTTGGCATCACTATCCATTTTAGTTATCATTATACTATCAACTAGTAAATAATTGTTAATATTTTTCGCTAAATTAATTATATCTTGACCTATAGTAATATCTGTAACCAACATAATTTCACTTAATTTTAATAAACTATTTACTTTTTTTATATCTTCTATATAATTATTATTGTAAATTTTACCAGCAGTATCAATTAATAATCTATCGTAATTATTTAATTTAAAATATTCTAATACTTGTTCAACAATATCTATTGAATTAGAGTAATTATGCAATAATAAATAATCTACTTTTGCTAACTTAGATAATAATTCCAATTGAAGAAATGCAGCAGGTCTATAAATATCAATAGATGTAACTAATACTTTTTTACCTGTATTTTGTATTAGTTTAGCTATTTTAACAATACTAGTTGTTTTTCCTGATCCTGGAGCTCCAATTAACAATAAAGATTTTGACTTATCAGATAAAGATATCTTAGTATTGTTTTTTATAGTATTAACTAACTCTTGATGTATAACGTTAATAAACTGTTCTCCATTAGTAAAACTAATACTATTATTTTTTTTAATTTTATTTTTTATTCTATTAATAATATCATCTACTACTAATATTGATACATCTGATTCTAAAAGAGTGGTCTTTATTTTTTTTATAGAATCATCAATATTATATTTAGATAATAAACTTTTATTACTAATACTATTAATTATTTTACTTAATTTATTTGATAAATTATTAAACATTGGTTACTTTAACTGTTTAAAATATTTTATAATTTACTATACTTGTTAACAAATATACTAACATAATAATAATAATTATTAAATTAATTCTCTTGTATAATAAATAATTATATTTTGGAATTTATATATTAAGAAATATAATACTGTCTTTTATTCATATAAAATATGTCTTTTTATAAAACCACCTCCTAAACAATATTCTGATAGATAAAATACTATTGACTGTCCAGGAGTTACAGCTAATACTACTTCATAGAAGTATACTAAAAGATTATTTTTATTTGGTATTACTAAACATCTCACGTCTTTATGTTGATAACGTATTTTTGCAGTACACTGTAATGGTTTGTCTAATATTTTCTGGTTAATCCAATGTACTTGATTAACAATTATCATATTTGACATCAACTTTTTATCTTCATGATTCTGAGTAACCATTAGTACGTTATTTATAATATCTTTATTAACAACATACCAAGGTTTATTTGGCATACCAGAAATACCACCTATACCTATACCTTTACGTTGACCAATAGTATAATATATTAATCCATTATGATTACCTAAAATATCACCATTAACAGATTTAATTAGCCCCGGCCTAGATTTTAAGTATCTACTAATAAAACTACTAAATTTTCTTTTACCTATAAAACATATACCTGTAGAATCTTTCTTATTTGCGTTAAATAAATTAATTTTATTAGCAATACTTCTAACTTGAAATTTTGTTAAGTGTCCAACAGGAAATATAACTTTTTCTAATATATTACTATTTATAGTATACAAAAAATAACTCTGATCTTTGTTTTGATCGATACCTCTTAATAAAAAATAACTATTATTAGTAACGATTGAACGTACATAATGTCCTGTTGCAATATAATCAGCTTTTAATTTTTTTAAGGCAAAATTAAGAAATACTTTAAATTTTATTTCCTTATTACATAAAATATCAGGATTAGGTGTGTAACCTAGTTTATAATAAATTAGACATAACTTAAACACATTTTCCCAATATTCTTTAGAAAAATTAACAATATTTAACTTAATATTTAATTTTTTACATACTAGTTCTGTATCATATAAATCTTGAGCTGATGAACATTGGTATATGGTATCATCATCTTCCCAGTTTTTCATAAATACACCTTCTACATAGTATCCTTTTTGTTGTAACAACCAAGCTGAAACGGAAGAATCAACACCACCAGATAATCCAATAATAACTTTTTTTTTATTCATAAAAATATTTTTATTTATAAACAGATAGGTGATGGCGGAATCGAACCGTCGACCTCCTCCTTGTAAGAGAGGTGCTCTACCAACTGAGCTAATCACCTTAAAAACTACTATTAATGATATATTTAACTATTGTTATAGTCAATAATCAATATTAAATAAATTATTAATTGAATTATTATAAAATATAATATATTTTAATTTATACTTATAATAAATATAGTAATTAATATTAATGAATATTATAACAAGATTTTCCCCTAGTCCAACTGGATATTTACATATTGGAAGTATTCGTACTGCTTTATATTCATGGTTATTTGCTCGTAGTAAAAGTGGTAAATTTATTCTACGTATAGAAGATACTGATGTAGTTAGATCAAATAAACAAGATTATAAGCAACATATAATAGATAGTATGACTTGGTTAGGTATAAATTGGGATGATGGTCCATATTATCAAACTAATAGATTAAATAGATATTATTCTATCATTGATTATATGTTAAAAAATAATATTGCTTATAAATGTTTTTGTTCGCAGGATAGATTAAAGAATTTAAGACAATCACAATTAATTAATAAAATTAAACCTAAATATGACGGTTATTGTAGAAATATAAAATATACTAATAATAGTAGTAATAATTATGTAGTAAGATTTCGTAATCCTGATAAAGGTCAAGTTGTTTTTAATGATTTGATAAGGGGAAAAATATTATTTAATAACAATGAAATGGATGATTTAATAATATTACGTACAAATAATATACCAACATATAATTTTTGTTCGGTAATTGATGATTATGATATGGGAGTTACTCATGTTATACGAGGAGAAGAACATATCAATAATACTCCTCGTCAGATAAATATATTGAGATCATTAGATATGACTTTACCTAGTTATGCTCATTTATCTATATTGCTAGATAGTGATGGTAAAAAATTATCTAAACGTAATAAATCTAATAATATTATGTATTATTATCACTGTGGTATTTTAAAAGAAGCTTTACTTAATTATGTAATAAAACTAGGTTGGTCATATGGTAATAAAGAAATATTTAACTTAAAAGAAGTGATAAATTTATTTAATTTAGAGCATCTTAATAGAGCTCCTAGTAAGTTCGATATAAACAAGTTATTATGGTATAATAGGTACTATATGAGTAATTTATCAATTAGTTATGTTGCTAATAGTTTTATTAATTATATTAGATTTTTAAATTTAAATTTTAACGAAAATACAAAAATAGAGGATTTATTAAAATTAACTGTATTAAGATGTAGTACAATGAAAGAAATACTTGATAAGTATAAATATTTATACAGTAATGACATTAATTTAAATTTAAATTATGTAAATAATGTTAATATTAAAAATAAATTAATTTTTATAGATGTATTTAAGAAATTTTTGTTAGACTTAAAAAAGATTAATGATTGGAATATATATAAAATACAAGAAGTTCTTAGTAAAATTAATTTAGATAAGAAAAATAAAATAATTTTTTATCAGTTATTACACATAGCAATTACTAATAACTATTGTTCTCCACCATTAAGTAAAGTAATTTATGTTATTGGAAAACTTAATATTGCTAAAAGAATAGAGAATCTTATTAAAGTAATTAGTAAATAAATTAATTTATTTAATTAGTATTCCAGAAATAGCAGCTGATAATACACTAACTAGAGTAGAGCTATATACAAGATTAAATCCATATTTAGCTATTATATCACCTTGATTTTTATCTAAACTTTTAATTGATCCTGATACTACCCCGATAGAAGAAAAGTTAGCAAAAGATACTAAAAATACTGATAAAATTCCTATAGATCTAGACGATAAGTTACTATACATTTGTTTTAAGTTCATCATAGCAACAAATTCATTTGATACTAATTTTGTTGCCATAATACTACCAGCATTAAATATATCTTTTTTTGGAATACCTATAATCCAAGCAAATGGTGAAAAGATATAACCTAATAGTTCTTGAAAATTAATGCCTATTACCAAATTACATAAATAATTAATCATGGATATCAATGATATAAACCCTATTAACATAGCAGCTATTATAATAGCTACTTTAAAACCAGTTATAATATAGTCACTTAGCATTTCAAAAAAACCTTTATTTTCATATAAATTTTTAATATTGATATCATAATCACAATTTATATCATATGGGTTTAATAATAATAATATAATGAAAGTACTAAATATATTTAAAACAATTGCAGTAATTACATATTTTGGAGATAATATTCTTATATAAGAACCAATAATAGACATAGACACTGTTGACATAGCTGTAATAGCCATATTATACATACGATGTTTTGGTATTTTATAAAGAATATTTTTATAAGCAATAAAATTTTCTGACTGTCCTAACATTAAAGAACTAATAACATTAAATGATTCTAATTTACCCATACCACTAATTTTTGATAAAATTGTGCCGATAGTAATTATTATTATAGGTAATACACGAATATATTGTAATATACCAATTAATACAGAAATAAATACAATTGGACATAAAGCAGTTATAAAAAAAAATGCTAATTTATATTTATACATTCCACCAAATACAAATTCAGTACCTGAAAAAGCAAAGGTTAATAGTTTATTAAAAATATTAGATAATAAGTTTATTAATACTAATCCAACTGAAGAATGTAACAACATATATGCTAATAAAATTTCTATTAACAATAATTGTAATATAAATCTTACTTTAATTCTTCCACGTTTTTTATTTAAAAATGTGGTTAAAAATATTATTATAATAATAGTTAACAAAAAATGTAAAAAATTAAAAAACATAAATATCTCACCACCTAAGTTTTTTATTAAAAAATATAAATATACTAATTATTTTTTAGTTAAAATAATACATTAACTAAAGTAATTATTATATTAATCATCATAAAACGTATTATTTAATTTAATAAATATTGAAAAAATAAAACTTATTAAATAATATAACAAAAAAACATATATTGATATATTTTATGAAAACAAATATAACTAAAAAATTATATAATTATTTATAAATATTAAATTATCTAGCTTGATTACATAATTAATAATTATATAAATAATTATTTTCATAATTAACTGTGTTATTAATAATTAATATTAACTATAGTATAGTTGCTAATAGGTATTTTATTATATATGTTACTGAAAACAGAAACAAAAGAACTATTTTCTATACTAGATATAATAAGATGGATTACTAGTAAATTAAATGATTCAAATGTTTATTATGGGCATGGTACTAATAATTCTTGGGACGAAGCATTTTATTTAGTATTTAGTAGTTTAAATTTATCTATAAATACTCCAAAGGAGGTATATTATGCTAAGTTAACTTTAAAAGAAAAAGATCATATATTTAATTTAGTTAATTTTCGTATTAATAAAAATATACCAGTACCATACTTAACTAATATATCTTGGTATTATGGATTAGAATTATTTATTAATCGTAATGTAATTATACCGAGATCACCAATAGGAAAATTAATTATTAATAAATTTTTTAATATATTAAAATTTGAACCTAGATATATATTAGATATGTGTACTGGAAGTGGTTGTCTTGCTATATTAATGGCTAATATATACAAAAACACTTTGATTGATGCAATAGATATATCTTATGATGCTCTAGATGTAGCTGAAATAAATATATATAATTATAATCTTGATAAACAAATTACACCAATTTGCTCAGATTTATTTCAAGTACTACCACCAAATAATCAATATGACTTAATTATAGCAAATCCACCATATGTAAGTAAAGAAGAAATGAACCATTTACCAAAAGAGTTTCTTTATGAACCAACAATTAGTTTATTATCTAATAATAATTTATATATGATAAAAAAAATTATATTTTATTCAGATCAATACTTATGTAATAACGGACTACTGTTTTGCGAAGTAGGAAAAAACAAAGATAAATTAATTAAACAATATCCAAAAATATTATTTAATTGGATTAAAGTATGTGATAATAATATTTTTTACTTAACAAAAAAACAGTTATCTATTATAAAATATTATTATAATAACTATTAGTCATAATTTTATTAAAAAACAGGTAAATTAATTTTTATATATGGTTGGAAATAGTATTGGCCAATTATTTCGCGTAACAACTTTTGGTGAATCGCATGGTATTTGTATAGGAGCTGTAGTTGATGGAGTTCCTTCAGGAATTGATTTATGTGAAAAAGACTTACAATATGACATAAATCGTAGAAGGCCAGGAACATCTAATTTTGTTACTCCAAGAAAAGAATTAGATTATATAAAAATTTTATCTGGGGTTTTTAAGGGAAAAACTACTGGAACCAGTATAGGACTGTTGGTAATGAATAATGGATATAATTCTGATGAGTATAAATACATAAAAAATATTTATAGACCAGGGCATGCAGATTTTACTTATCATAAAAAATATAAATACTATGATTATAGAGGTGGTGGTAGAGCTTCAGCCAGAGAAACAGTTGTTAGAGTTGCCGCTGGAGCTATAGCAAAAAAATTTTTGTTAAGTTATCATAATATCATAATTAATGGGTACTTAACCCAAATTGGTAATATAAAATTTAGTCCTCCAAATATTTTATATATAAAGAATAATAAATTTTATTGTTTAAATAAAAATAAAATTTATAAACTTAATAAACTTTTAAATATGTTAAAAAAATCAGGTAATTCAGTAGGAGCAAAAATTACAGTTGTAGCAAAAAATATACCAATTGGATTAGGAGAACCAGTATTTGATAAATTAAATGCAGATATTGCTCATGCATTAATGAGTATTGGAGCAGTTAAAGGAATAGAAATCGGTGATGGTTTTAAATTCGTTAGTATGTTAGGAAGTAACAGCAGAGATGAGATACAGCCTAATGGTTTTGTTAATAATCATGCAGGTGGTATTTTAGGTGGAATTAGTAATGGACAACCGATTATTATTCATCTAGCAATTAAGCCGACATCTAGTATAAAATTACCAATAAAAACTATAAATCACAATAACATTAGTGTTAATTTATCTAATTATGGAAGACATGATCCATGTATTGGTATTAGAGCAATTCCAGTAGCTGAAGCTATGTTAGCAATTGTATTAATGGATCATGTATTACGTCAACAAGTACAATATATAAATAAGTAATACAAAACTATTAATAATTAAATTATAATATTTTAAATATTCTCTATATAAAATACTTATTTTTTAATAAAAATTGTTAATATATTAAAATTAACTTATTAATTATTACAATATAGGGGTAATAAATGAAACGTTCGGTGATAACCGGATTGGGTATTATATCAAGTATTGGTAATAATAAAATAGAAGTAATAGAATCATTAAAAAATGGTACGTCAGGCATTACTTTTTCTCAAGAACTAAAAGACTCTGGTATGCGTAGTCATATTTGGGGAAATATTAAATTAAACACCAAAGATATTATTAATAGGAAAATGTCACGTTTTATGAGTGATGCTTCCATTTATGCTTATTTATCTATGGAACAAGCTATTATAGATGCTAATTTATCAAAAAAAATGATATCCAATCATAGAACTGGATTAATCGTTGGTTCAGGTGGTGGATCACCTAGAAATCAAGTTATTGGTTCTATTAATATGAAATCTAAAGGATTAAGAGGGGTTAGTCCATATTTAGTAACAAAAGCTATGTCTTCTGGAATATCTGCTTGTTTATCAACATTTTTTGGAATAAAAGGGGTAAGTTATTCCATTAGTTCAGCTTGTGCTACTTCAGCACATTGTATTGGTCATGCTATGGAAATTATTAAATATGGTAAACAAGATATAATTTTTGCTGGTGGCGGCGAAGAATTATGTTGGGAAATGGCTTGTGAATTTGATGCTATGGGAGCTTTATCTACTAAATATAATACAGTTCCAGAAAAAGCATCTAGAGTATATGATATTAATAGAGATGGTTTTGTAATAGCTGGTGGTGGTGGTATTATAGTAGTAGAAGAATTAGAACATGCTATATCACGAAATGCTCATATATATGCTGAAATTATTGGTTATGGAGCAACATCTGATGGTATTAATATGGTTATACCATCTGGAGATGGTGCTATACGTTGTATGAAAATGGCACTAGAAGACGTTAACACTCCAATAGATTATATTAATGTTCATGGAACATCAACGATATTAGGTGATATAAAAGAACTAGAAGCCATACAAAAAACATTTGGTAGTAAACATCCAGCTTTTTCATCAACTAAATCCATGACAGGTCACTCATTAGGAGCAGCTGGAGTACATGAAGTAATATTTACATTATTAATGTTAGAAAATAATTTTATTGCTCCTAGCATTAATATAGAAATATTAGATCCAAAAGCAAGAAATATGAATCTAGTAACAAAAACAACCAATTGTTTGTTAAAAACAGTTATGAGTAATAGTTTTGGATTTGGTGGTACGAATGTATCATTAATAATGCGAAAAATATAATTATGAAAATTTTAGTAGATGAAGAAATACTATATGGTAAATTATTATTTATGTTCTGTTTATTGGGTAGATTTAGTAAATAGTAAATAAATATCATCTAAAATTTCATATAATATAGATTTTTTAATAATTAAATTTGTTATACAAATTAATAAATAATTTTTAGAAAATAGTATATTACAATTTATAGGATTAGTAATTTCGACCTAATTATGTTAGTAGTTTAATTTTAAAAGATATGAAAATAGAATTATCTATTACTTATTATTATACTACTAATGCACTAGTTAAATATGTATTTTCAGTAGTATTATATGTTATGAAAATAAATAATTTATTTCTAAGAAATAAAATAATTAGAATAATAGGTATAGTTAATATTGGTTACTTATATTATAAATTCAATACATATGGTATAGTGATATTATCTATTATTAGATAGATGTACTAACTATAATTTAATATCATTAGAAAAATTAATTACCAAACTTAATATAATTATATTACATACTCTATTAATTAAATGTATTAAATATCCAACTTAGTATTTAATTAGTAAAGATATTAATGTTATATAAATTAATAATATTATTATTAATATATCTAAATTATTATTGATAGACAATAAATCTTTATTAAAAGCTATAGATAATGGTAAATTAATATATGTTATTCTAGATATTTGGGGAAAGTAAATTAAATATATCAGTAAAATTATTAAACATAGTTATTATTAATACTTTTTCGTATTACTAGTTGTATATTAAATAGTAAAAATGTAATAACTAAAATATTTAATGATTGTATTAATTTTTTAATCTTAATCTAAATAAAAACTAGTATAAATTATGTTACCAAAATTATATGATTAAACATAATACAAATTGTATTGTATTAAAAAATAATATTTTAAGATTACTGATTAATAAAATATATGATATAAGAAACGTAATTACAAATTATAATAATTTTGATTTATTAAGAAAGAATTATAAGAATCGTAATGAATGGTCAGTAATTAGTATTATGTCTAACAATATGGATATAATTAAAAAAATTTTTAGATATTGGTTTTGATGTTAAATAAAATATAATTGTATTATTTATATTAAAATTAATTACTTTAAATTAGATATGAAATTAGCATTTGGTATTGAATACGATGGTACTAACTACCATGGTTGGCAAAAACAAAAAAATTTGCCGAGTGTGCAAGAAGAAGTAGAAAAAGCAATATTTAGTATAACCAATGAAAAAATTAATGTTTTCTGTGCTGGTAGAACAGATGCTGGAGTACATGCTATTGGACAAGTAATTCATTTTAAAACAAATATTAGTTTAACAGATAAAGCATGGATAATGGGAATGAATTCTAATTTACCTAGTAGTATTTCTATTAAATGGATTAGAAGAGTACCAGATTCATTTCATGCTAGATATAGTGCTTATGCTAGAAGATATCAATATATTATATATAATAGTAAAATACGTTCATCTTTGTATTATAATAAAGTTAATCATATATATTATATGTTAGATGAATATAGCATGAAAAAAGCAGCAAATTATTTAATAGGAGAACATAATTTTATTTCAATTAAACAATCAGATTGTCAATCTATATCATCTTGGAGAAAAATATATAACTTGTCTATTAATAGATATGGTAACTATCTAGTAATTGATATTAAAGCAAACTCATTTTTATACCACATGGTAAGAAATATTGTAGGAGTGTTATTAGATATTGGTTCTGGAAAAAAATCAATAGATTGGATAAAAAATATTATTAATGTAGACAAGAAAATTAATTTAATTAAAACTGTTTCAGCGAATGGTTTATATTTAGTATTAGTATACTATCCGCATGAATTTTTAATTCCAAGATATTTTAATGTTAAACATTTCTTTTAATAAAAATTAACATTAAGTTTTACTTTAACTTATAGTTTATATGAATTGGATTAATAAGGTTATAAAAAAAAATATTACAACAACTAATAAATTAAATACATCAAATAATTTATGGACAAAATGTGATGATTGTAATCAAATTTTATATAAAAAAGAACTGACAAAAAATTTAAACGTATGCCCTAAATGTGATCATCATATGTATATATCAGCTAGGCTAAGATTAAACACATTCTTAGATAAGAATAAACAAGTAGAATTAGGTGTTGACATTATAGATAAAGATATATTTGGTTTTAAAGATAAAATAAAATATCAAGATCGTTTATTAATAGCAAAAAAAATAACTAAAGAACATAATGCACTTATAGTTATAAAGGGAACATTGTATAATATGCCAGTGGTGTCTTTATCATTTGAATTTAAGTTTATTGGTGGTTCTATGTCAGTTGCAGTAGGTGAAAAATTTGTAATGGCTGTTAACCAATCACTAAAAGACAGTTGTCCACTAATATGTTTTATTGCAAGTGGTGGAGCTAGAATACAAGAGGATATACTAGCTCTTATGCAAATGGCTAAAGTTAGCACTGCTATATATCATCTAAAAAAAAAATGTTTACCTTATATTACAATATTAACTAATCCAACTATGGGTGGTGTTTCTGCAAGTTTAGCAATGTTAGGAGATATTAATATTGCTGAACCAAAAGCGTTAATTGGTTTTACTGGGTCAAATATTATAGAAAAAACTATAAATAAAAAATTACCAAATAATTTTCAAAAAAGTGAATTTTTATTAGAAAAAGGAGCAATAGATTTAATAATACATAGATTAGATATGCGAATACGTATCGCTAGAATATTAGCAAAGTTAACTCATAAAATATATCCAAAATAATTTTAAACTATATGATTAATAATTGGTTAAATTATATTAGCAACATACATTATAAAGAAATTGATTTAACATTAGATAGAATATCTTTTGTGGCTGATAAGTTAAATATATTACCTTTATCATCATTTGTCATTACTATTAGTGGTACTAACGGTAAGGGTACAACTTGTCGTCTTATAGAATTAATGTTACTTCATAGAGGCATAAGTGTTGGTGTATATAATTCTCCACATTTAATAAACTATAAAGAAAGAATTAGAATTAATGGTAGAGAAATAGATAATCTGATACATATTAAATCATTTAATATTATTAATTATGTTAGAAAATTAACTTCATTAAGTTATTTTGAATTTACTACATTATCAGCATTATATATATTTAGTCAATTTAAATTAGATGTTGTAATATTAGAGGTTGGATTAGGTGGCAGATTAGATGCAACTAATATTGTTAACGCTGATTTGACTATAATTACAAATATAGATTTAGATCATACTAAATTTTTAGGGTTTACTAGAAATGACATTGCCAAAGAAAAATCTGGTATATTTCGTTTTAACAAAGTAGCAGTTGTAGGTGATGATAATATACCAATTAGTATTTATGAAGTAGCAGATACTGTAGGTGCTATATTATATAATTATAAATATGATTGGTGGTTAACAAATAATAATAATTATTGGTGTTGGCAAGACCATAATACAAAATTAAATAATCTACCAATACCTAAGAATATTCCAATAAAAAATGCGGCCGTAGCTATAGCTGTTATAAATAAATTACCATTTATTATAACAAGAGAAAATATCTATTATGGATTAGTTAATGCTTGGTTGCCAGGACGATTTAATATAATTAGTACAAATCCATATATTATTTTAGATGTAGCACATAATTTTCATGCTATTAAATATCTAGTTAATTTATTAAAAAAATTACCAATATTAGGGAAAATACATGTATTAATAGGTATATTCCGTGATAAAGATTTTATAAAAATAATCAACATACTTAACCCATTAGTTGATACGTGGTATTGTACTAATATTGAACATCATAGAGCAGTAAGTAATATTGATTTAATCAAATATACTAACATTAATAGTTTATCATTTAATAATATTAATGATGCTTGGTTTTATATGATAAATAGTATTAATTGTAATGATGTAGCTATAGTATTAGGATCATTTATAACTGTTGGTAATATATTAAAAATCATTAACAATAAAAAAGATATATTACGATAATATTTTATTATCAGAATAGTTATTGCTAAATATAGTAACTATCGTTAGCTATTTATGATTATTAATATACAATATTATTTTAGTTAATTACCAATAATACAGATATATTAAAAAAATAACAATTATTGTTAGTAATTCTAGACTGGTAATAAGATTACTATATATATTAAGAAAATAAAAAATGTATAAACACATTTAATTATAAGTAATTCAGATAAAAAAATTACAGAATTAAAAATAAATATACCAACAGAAAATAAAAAGATTATTAAATACATTTATAATAATAATATTTTTAATAGTATTAATTCATAATTATTTAGTATTTATAGTATAATTATTTTACTACGTTCTACATCAGAATATCATCTGAAATAGATATCATAATAATTTAATAATTATAATAGCTGTCGTTACATGAGAAAAAAGAAATAAATTATTATTAGCTTATATAAGAAAAACCATATTATATTATGGTTACTTAACAGTATTATTATGAATATCATAATTAAATAAATTATTTATCTATTAACAATAGTTTTTTTTATTTTTGTATTAAAAATATTAATGATAAAATTAATTATTTTATTCATTGTATATGATGACTTTTCTAATATAGAATTATAATAATATACCTTTACGTTAAAGATTGTTATTTATTATAATAAATAACTATTTATTAATTATAATTATTTTGTTTGGTAAATTATTATGTTACATATTTATACTAATAGTAATTTTTTTTATTTTCTTTTTACGTTAATTATTATTTCTTTAATATTATGTTACATAATATTATCTTTCAAATATTTATTAAGAAGTAGATCACAATCTATAAATACAAATAATAAAAATACACCATTTGAAAGTGGTATTAATCCTGTTGGTTTATCTAAATCTTATATAGATAATAAGTTTTATTTAATATCTATAATGTTTATTATTTTTGATGTAGAATGTCTTTATTTGTATATTTGGGCTGCTAATGCTATTAATTTAGGTTGGAATATTTTTTATTATATGTTATTATTTGTGGCTACTATATTATTTGGTTTAATTTATATTACACACAATAATATGTTTAAATTTAATAAACGGTAATAGTCACTTAATAAATACAATATGAATAATTGTTCAAAAATTAAGTATAATTATAAAAATAAAAATTTTAGTGTAACTAGTTTAATAACAAAAAAAAGTATTTTTTTTGGTAGATTAAAAAATAGTTTAGCTAAATTAGTTAACTGGGGATTAAGTAATTCTTTATGGCCATATAATTTTGGATTGTCATGTTGTTATGTAGAAATGACCACTACTTTTACTGCTGTTCATGATGTTGCTAGATTTGGATCAGAGGTTATTCGTTCATCTCCTAGACAAGCTGATCTAATGGTTATAGCTGGTACCCCGTTTATTAAAATGGCACCGATAATAAAAAGATTATATGAACAAATGTTAGAACCTAAATGGGTAATATCTATGGGTTCTTGTGCTAATTCAGGTGGTATGTATGACGTGTACTCTGTAGTCCAAGGAGTAGATAAGATTATACCTGTTGATATTTATATACCTGGTTGTCCTCCTCGTCCAGAAGCATACATTCAAGCATTATTACTATTACAAAAATTTATAAGAAGTGAGAAACGTCCATTATCATGGATTGTTAATGATAATGTAAACTATTATAAAAAAACATAATAAAATAATATCTAAATTGTTATAAAACTAATAAAAACAGTATCATAAATTAATTATGATAAAAGAATTAAAAAATAGTAAAAATTATTCACTAATTAAACAATTAAAATCTTATTTATGTCCAAATAATTTAGTTGTACAAAAGACTAAAATAAAATACCCAGTAATATGGATTAGTCGTGATTTATTAATAAAAACAATTATTTTTTTAAAACAAGAACTAACTAAATCATATTCTATGTTATATGATCTGCATGGTATAGATGAAAGATTAAGAAAAAATGATAATAATACACCAAAATTAGACTACACTGTATTCTATCACCTAATTTCTATAGAAAGAAATCATGATATTATAATAAAAGTAGCATTATCGAAAAATAGTTTGTACGTACCAACCATAAGTAATATATTTGTTAATGCTAATTGGTATGAACGTGAGACTTGGGAAATGTTTGGTATCAAGTTTATAAATCATCCTAATTTGACTAATCTTATTATGCCTAAAAATTGGACTGGTTATCCATTACGTAAAGATTATTTAGTTAAAGCAACTGAACAAGAATATAACTATAATAATAATGAATACTATAGTAACGTTATTATGAATGATAACTCATCTTTTAATTTTAATAAACAGAAAACAAATACAAAAAACAATAAATATAAAAATTTTACCTTTCTTAATTTAGGACCCAATCATCCATCTGTACATGGTGTATTTCGTTTAATTCTAAAATTAAAGGGAGAACAAATTATTAGTTGTGTACCAGATATTGGATATCATCATAGAGGAGCAGAAAAAATTAGTGAATTTAAGACATGGCATAATTATATACCGTATACTGATCGTGTAGAATATCTCGGTGGATGTATAAATGAAATGCCATACATATTAGCAGTAGAAAAATTAGCTGGAATTAAGGTATCTGAACGTATAAAAGTAATAAGAGTAATGTTATCTGAATTATTTAGAATTAATAGTCATTTATTATATATAGGTACTTATATTCACGATTTAGGTGGTATGACTCCAATATTTTTAATTTTTACTGATAGACAAAAAATTTACAATATTATAGAACATATTACTGGTGCTAGAATGCATCCAGCATGGTTTCGTATTGGTGGTTTAGCTAACGATTTACCAAATGGATGGCAAAAATTATTGAAAGAATTGATACATTGGTTACCAAAAAGATTAAATAATTATATAAAAATTTCTATAAATAATAGTATATTACGTAATCGTACTAAAGGAGTAGCTGCTTATAATAGCAAAGATGCTATTAATTGGGGAGTAACAGGTGCTGCCTTAAGAGCTACTGGTATTAATTTTGATATACGTAAATGTCGTCCGTATTCAGGTTATGAAAATTTTGATTTTGATATTCCAATTGGTGATGGAATAAGTGATTGTTATAATCGTTTAGTTCTAAAAATAGAAGAGATATTTCAAAGTATTAATATTTTAAAACAATGCTTAAATAATATGCCTAGTGGACCATTTAAAGTATATCATAACATAACTACTCCTATTAATAAAAGTAAGACTCTAAAAAACATAGAGTCTTTAATTAATCATTTTGTAAATATTTCTTGGGGACCAACTATAACAGCTAACGAATCATTACAGATGATTGAAGCTACTAAAGGAATAAATAGTTATTATTTAATTAGTGATGGTAATGTTATGAGTTATAGAACTAGAATTCGTACTCCTAGTTTTCCTCACTTACAACAAATTCCAAGTGTGATCAAAGGAAGTTTTATCCCAGATCTAATATCTTATCTTGGTAGTATAGATTTTGTAATGTCAGATGTTGATAGATAAGATAAAAAATTAATTCTTAATATTAAATTATAAGTATGTTGATAAAAGAAGAATATAAAATTATAAATCAAAAAAAGAAATTATATGAACATCCAAGATCGTTAATAATTGAGGCTTTAAAAATAGCACAAGCTAAATATGGTTGGGTATCAAATAAAGAAGTTATTTATATTGCAAAAATATTAGATTTGTCAATTAGTGAAGTAGAATCGGTAGCAACATTTTATAGTAAGATATTTCGTAAACCTGTAGGTAAAAATATTATATACTATTGTGATAGTATCGTATGTTATTTAAATGGTTGTAATAATATCAAAAAAAATATTGAACTAATATTAAATATTAAACTAGGTCAAACTACTAAAAATAATAAATTTACATTTTTACCTACAGGTTGTTTAGGAAGATGTGATTATAGTCCAGTTATAATGATTAATCATGACATTTATACTAAAATATTAAAAAATGATATTGTTAATATAATAAAAAAATATTTATGATTGATATAAACAAAACAGAATATACACATCCGTTAACTTGGAGATTACGTGATGATAATGAACCAGTATGGTTATCGGAATATATAGAAAAACTTGGTTATCAAGGAATTAGAAAAGCATTAACTATGCATAATAAAATAATACTTGATATTATACAGCAATCTAAGCTACGTGGTCGGGGTGGTAGTGGGTTCTTTACATCTAGCAAATGGTTAGCTACTCTAAAAAACACAATAAATAATACAGGCTATTTAATTTGTAATGCTGATGAGATGGAGCCTGGTACTTATAAAGATCGTATTTTGTTAGAACAATTACCTCATTTATTAATAGAAGGAATGTTAATATCAGCTTATGTATTAAATATTAATAAGGGATATATTTTTCTACGTTGCGAATATTATAATGAATTAAACAATTTAAATTACGCAATTAAGGAAGCAATAGATAATAATTTGTTAGGTAAAAATATTTTGGACAGTAATTTTAATTTTGAATTAGTTGTTCATAGTGGGGCCGGGCGTTATATTAGCGGAGAAGAAACTGCATTAATTAATTCACTTGAAGGACGTAGAGCAAATCCTAGGTACAAACCACCATTTCCTACTGATATTGGGTTATGGGGTAAACCTACATGTGTTAATAATGTTGAAACATTATGTAATATACCTGCAATAGTACTGCATGGATCTGATTGGTACAAAAGTATTTCTATAAATAATAGTAATGATCACGGTACAAAATTAATGGGTTTTTCTGGTCATGTAAATAATCCAGGATTATGGGAAGTACCTTTCGGTATTATTGCTCGTGATTTATTAGAAAATTACGCTGAAGGAGTAAAAAATAATAAAAAATTAAAAGCATGGTTACCTGGAGGTACTAGTACAGCGTTATTATTAGACAAACATTTAGACGTACCTATGGATTTTACTAATATATCTAATATTGGAAGTAGATTAGGAACAGCAATGGCCATTGCAATAGATGATACTACTAGTATTGTAGATCTTATTTGTAATATAGAGGAATTTTTTTCACGAGAATCATGTGGTTTATGTACTCCATGTCGTGAAGGTTTACCATGGATTGTAAAACTATTACAATCAATTAAACAACATCAAATTAAAAAACACGATATTTTAATATTAAAACAATTATGCTCAACTTTAATGTATGGTAAAAGTTTCTGTGCACATGCTCCTGGAGCTATTGAACCATTAAAAAGCGCAATAAAATATTTTTATTCTGAATTTAAATTATAATTAAAGTAATAAATATATTTGTTATTATGATATAATAATGATTGTTTTAATATACTTATGGTATTAAAAATGATCACTATAAATGTAGACGGAAACTATTATTCAGTTAACGAAAATAATAATTTATTACATGTTTGTTTATCTTTAGGATTTAATATTCCATATTTTTGTTGGCATCCTGCATTAGGTAGTATTGGAGCATGCAGACAGTGTGCTGTCAAACAATATAATGATAAATATGATAATACAGGTAATATAGTTATGTCTTGTATGACTACAGTAAGTAAGAATATGATTATTTCAACTAATAATTATGATGTTATTAGTTTTAGAAAAAATATTATAGAATTAATGATGATTAATCATCCACATGATTGTCCAGTTTGTGAAGAGGCTGGAGATTGTCATTTACAAAATATGACTGTGTTGAATAGGCATTTTATAAGAAGATATAATTTCAATAAACGTGTGTATAACAATCAGTACCTTGGTCCATTTATTAATCATCATATGAATAGATGCATTGGTTGTTATAGATGTGTTAGATTTTATTGTGATTACGCTGGGGGTAATGATTTTGGTGTTTACGGGTCAGGTAATAATATATATTTTGGACGTATTAATAGTGGAATATTAAAAAGTAAATTTTCTGGTAATTTAGTAGAAGTTTGTCCAACTGGAGTATTTACTGATAAGATATATTCTAAAGTATATACTAGAAAATGGGATATAAATCTAACACCTAGTGTATGTTTAAAATGTAGTATAGGTTGTAATATTAATATTGGTACTTATCTAGGTTCACTACGATATATAGAAAATCGCTATAACAAAGATATTAATGGTTTTTTTTTATGTGACTTAGGTCGTTTTGGTTATTCAGTAAATAAATCGCATTTTATTCGTTATCCAATATATCGTAATATAAATAAGGTATCTTCGATTAGTATTGAAAATACTATTAAGTTAGTTACAAACTTAATAAAAAATTCTAATAACATTATTGGTTTAGGTTCTCCAAGAACAAGTATGGAAAATAATTTTGCTTTAAGTAAATTAGTTGGTACAAGTAATTTTTATTTAGGTGTGTCTCAAAATGAGTATGAATTATTAATGTTAATATTAAAAATATTAAATAACAGTGGTATTTATGTACCTTCTTTATTAGAAATAGAAAGTTATGATGCTATTTTAATATTAGGAGAAAATATTTCAGAAACTGGTGCTAGAATGGCTTTATCTGTTAGACAAGCAATAAATAATGTCATAAGTGTAACTAATAAAATTAATATAAAAATTTGGCATAGTAATGCAATAAAAAATTATAACCAAGAAAGAAAAAATTTATTGTTTATTACTAATGTTGATGTAACTGATTTAGATGATATTGCAACTTGGTGTTATTATGCATCATTAGATGATCAAGCACGTTTAGGATTTGCATTAGCTAATGTAATAGATAATGCGGCACCAAGAATGATTAATATAGGTAATAAGTTAATAAAAAAAATTAACAACATTGCTTATAGTCTAACTCATGCTAATAAAGTATTAATAATTAGTGGCACTACTACTAATAAAAATGTAATTAAAGCAGCTGCAAATATTGCAATTGCACTAAAAAATAAGAAGATTGATGTAGGTATTAATTTCGTTACTAATTATGCTAATAGTATTGGTTTATCTTTAATAGATAATCAAGGTAGTATAGAGCAAGCTATAACTTTATTAGAGCAAAAAAAAGCTGATGGATTAATTATATTAGAAAATGACTTATATAGATATGTAATAAAAAATAGATTAGATAGCTTATTAAATATTATTAATACAATAATTATATTGGATTATAAGTATAATAATGTTATGAAAAAAGCTAGCGTTGTTATACCAACTACTAGTAATATAGAAAGTAGTGGTACAGTAATTAACTATGAAGGTAGAGTACAAAAATTTTTTAGACCATACGACAGATATTTAAATAATAGAAATTATTTATTAGATAGTTGGTATTGGTTACATGCTATAGATAGCAGACGATTAAATAAAATCACAAAGTGGAAAAATGTTAATGATGTTATGAAGTCGTTAGTCAAACAAATACCAAAATTAAGTGACATTAATATTATAAATACAAATAACAATAATTTAAAAAAACAGGAGTCATTTATAAATATACCCCGTAATTGTGGATATAATGCTTTGAATTATTTACATACTAAGAAAAATAAGTGTTCTTTTACTGAAGATGAATTTCTTAATAAACAAAAAAACTTAAATAATTACAAGTTAAAATATGTTGATATTAATGTGTTAAATACATTAAACAATAAATATTGTAATAATATTAATATAAATATTAAATTATTTAACAAAAAAATTAAAAATATAGACTATTTTAATTATATAAATGATAATAAAAAATTTAATAAGTGGTTAATTGTTCCATATTGGAGTATGTTTGGTAGTGAAGAAACATCACAAAAATTAAAGGTAATTAAACAAGTTACTCCATTAGCTCATATTGTAATGAGTTACGAAGATGCAAAAGTACTTAGTATTAAAGAAAATTTATTAATTACTTTTACATTTATGGATAATGATTTTACTCTACCTGTTAAATTAAGTAGTAAATTATGTTCTGGTAACATAGGATTACCAATAGGATTACCAGGAATTCCAATATGCTTATCCGGATTAACTATTAGTAGTATAAGAAAATAATTATATGTTATGTTTAATTTAATTAGTATAATAAAATTAACGGTGTTATTAATAATTGTAATAGTATCTGCTGCTTATATTAGTTTAATTGAAAGACGATTGTTAGCATTAGTACAACATAGGTACGGACCTAATAGAGTTGGTCCATATGGAATATTACAAGTAATTGCTGACATGATTAAGATGTTATTTAAAGAAGATTGGACACCAAAATTTAGTAATAAGTATTTATTTAACATAGCTCCTATTATATCATTTATTTATATATTACCAATATTTATTATTATACCGGTTACAACTAACATATTTTTATCTAAATTAGATATTGGTATATTGTTATTTTTAGCTCTAGCAGGAATATCTATTTATCCAATAATATTAGCTAGTTGGGCTAGTAATAGTAAATATGCTATATTAGGTGCTGTACGTGCTGTAGCACAAGTAATTAGCTATGAGATATTCTTAGGACTATCTATTATGGGTGTAGTAGTTAAATCTAAATCATTTAATCTAATAGATATAGTGGAATCACAAAAACACTTGTGGAATATTGTACCACAATTTTTTGGATTTATTAATTTTTTTATGGCTAGTTTAGCTATTTGTCATAGACATCCTTTTGATCATCCTGAATCAGAACAAGAATTAGTTAGTGGATATCATATTGAATATTCTGGTATAAAATTTAGTTTATTTTTTATAGGTGAGTATATTAGTATAATTGCAACATCAGCTATGATTGTAACTATCTTTCTTGGTGGTGGTTATGGACCAATATTATCTTCTTATTTATGGTTCATTATAAAATTAATATTTTGTATTATACTATTTATTTTGATCAGAGCATCGTTACTTAGACCAAAGTATGATCATATTATAGCATTTAGTTGGTTAGTTTGCTTACCAATATCTTTAGTAAATTTATTGATTACTGTATTTGTATGTTTGTTAAGTAGATGAAATAATAGTTTAGGTTATTATATATTATGTTCACTTTAAAAAAAATTAAAAATATAATTATTAGTATAGGTACAATAATACGTAGTATTTATCTAGTAGGATTACAAGCTTTAAATAAAAGGGAGACTATTTTATATCCAGATAAACCTATTTGTTTATCTGATAGATTTAGAGGTAAAATAGTATTAACAAAAAATCAAGATGGAACAGAACGTTGTGTAGCATGTGGTTTATGCGCTGTAGTTTGCCCAGTAAATTGTATTTTTCTACAAAAATCTGAAGATAGTAATGGTCGTTGGTATCCAAAAATTTTTCAGATTAATATGGCAAGATGTATATTTTGTGGTTTTTGTGAGGAAGCATGTCCTACTTTAGCTATTCAATTAACTAAAGATTTTGAATTAAGTAGTTATAGTCGTAATAGTTTACTATATAAAAAACATGATTTATTAGTTTCTAGTACCGGAAAATACCACAGCTATAATTTTTACCATAAATCTAAATTATTAAAATCCAATAAATGTAATAATAAATGTAAAGCTAAACCGGTAGATACTAAGAGTTTATTACCTTAATATTTTAATTAGATAAAATATAGGAAATTAAATGATACTGTTATTTTATGTTAGTACTGGATTATTAATTGTAGTTAGTATTTTATCTATATTCAGTAGTAACATTATGAATGCTTTATTATATTTTATGTTATCCTTATTTTTTACATCATGTTTGTTATTTTTACTAAAAGTAGAGTTAGCGGGAATACTAGAAATTATTTTATATGCTAATGTAGTTGTTGTACTATTTACTGTATGTATTATGTTGTTTAATGAAAATTATATTAATCATATAACATATAAAAAAATTATTTTGTGTACATTAATGCCATTAGCTATGTTAATGATATTAATTTACATTAATAATGTTAATTATGTGGAATATAAAGAAGTATTATTTACTATTAGTGATATCAGTATACTTCTTTTTAAGCATTATATGTTACTAGTTGAATTAATTTCTTTATTATTATTAACTGCTGTAATAGCAGTATTATGTATTAATAGAAAATAAAAATATGATTTCATTGTCTTATGGATTAATTATTATATTTATTGTTTTTACAATAGGACTTATTGGACTAGTAGTACATCATAATATGATTTTTATGTTAATTAGTATAGAAATTATGTTAAATTCTATTGCTTTAGCATTTATAGTATTAGGTAATTATTTAGGACAAATTGATGGTTTTATTATGTATTTAGTAATAATTAGTATCGCTGCTGTTGACACTAGTATTAATTTATCACTAATACTAAAAGCATATCGTACATATAATATTATTAGTATTCGTAATATACATTAAAAGGATGCTATATGAGCTTATTATACTTATTAATATTATTTCCACTCATAGGATATTTATTACTTTGTTGTGTTAATAAAAATAATTATTTAGTAATAAATTTAATTAATTTATTTATCATTGGATCATTAGTAATAACTATTACAATGATTACTATTTATTATAGTAATAATACTTTAGTAATAAAACAAACATTATGGAAATTATTTTTATCTAAAATAGAGTTAACATATTCATTATATTTAGATCAATTATCGTTAGTTATGTCTTGGTTAACTATAGGAATAGGATCACTAATTAAAATATACTCATTATGGTATATGAATAACAGAGATGGTTATGCAAGATTTTTTGCTTATATTAATTTATTTATTACTAGTATACTAATTGTATTATTAGCAGATAATCTATTTTTTATGTTTTTTGGATGGGAATTAGTAAGTTTTTGTAGTTATTTATTAATAGGATTTTATTATCATGTAGATAATAATTATTATTCTGCTATGAAATCCTTTATTATGAATCGGTTTAGTGACATATTTTTAATGATAGCAATATTTTTAGTTTATTATGAGTTTAATAGTTTTAATTTTAATAATATTGATAATAGTCTAATTTATAGTCATAACAAAACTATTTTATCACTAATTACATATATGATAGTTATTGGAATCATTGGTAAATCGGCACAATTTCCACTTTATCCATGGCTAAAAGATGCAATGGTAGGTCCAACTCCAGTATCTGCCCTAATTCATTCTACTACTATGGTAACTATGGGGGTATACTTAGTCATTCGTATGCATAAAATATTTTCTCTTACACCAGAGACATTATTATTTATTCAGTATATAGGAGTTGTAACAATCATTATAACTAGTTTATCAGCACTATTACAAAATAATATTAAAAAAATATTAGCGTATTCTACTATTAGTCAAATTAGTTATATGTTTATAACATTAAGTATTAGTGCTTGGAATACGTCATTGTATTATTTAATCATACATGCTTTTTGTAAAGCATTATTATTTCTTTCTACTGGTGTATTAATTCATACTTATAATGAACAACATATATTTAAATTATCATCAATAAAAAAATTACCTTTTATTCCATATGTAGGATTTTTAGTTGGTGGTGGTTCTTTGTCTGCATTCCCGATTATTACAGCTGGTTTTTATTCTAAAAGTAATATGATTAATCATATTTTAATTAATAGTACTAATAGTAATTATTATTTATTTTATATTGTTATATTCAGTACTATCATAACTACGATGTATATTTTTCGTGTTATATTAACTTTGTATAATAAGGTTAGTGTTGAATTTAGAATACTAAATAACTTTAATTTTTATCGTGATTTACCAATTATTATATTAATTATATTAGCTACTGCTATTGGAGCAGTAGTAGTTTCTCATAAAATTAATATTATAGATTATGATAATTTTATAAGTAGTATATTGACAGAATTAGTCTTTATTATAATTAATATTATTAGTCTTATTGTATCCGTTAGTATTTGGTACTATCACATAGTACTTATTAATAATAATTATTTTTTTACTCTTATAAAATATTTATTATTATGTGGATTGGATAAACTATATGAAAATACTATTGTAAAATTTTATTATTTAATTACCAATAAATTAAAATCTGATCCATTAATAAAATTAATTAACTTTTTTGTTTTTATGATAAAATACATTAGTAGTATTGTATTACATACCGAAACTAATATGTTACATTGGTATGTTAATAGTATATTAATAGGATTAGTTACAATACTAATTATATATATTTTATAATTTTACATTTTTTAAATCATTTATATGTTATTACCCTGGTTAATAATTATTCCTATAATTGGTGGTGTTTTATGTTGGCAATGTGAACGCATTAATAATATTTTACCAAATATTATTGCAGTTATTATTTTACTTATAGAATTACTATTATTTATTTTAGTATATCAACAATGTCAGAATATAACACATGTATGTTGTGACCATACTTCGTGGTTACTAACATATAATATTAGTTGGATACCAACTGCTGGTATTAGCTTTTTTTTAGCTATAGATAATTTAACTATTATAATGTTATCACTAACAATTTTATTAGGACTAATATCAGTATTATGTATATCACGTGATGATTCTAATACAGGATTATTTCATTGTAATATACTAATTATTATTGGTAGTACTGTTGGTATCTTCTTATCAGTTAATATGTTTTTATTTTTGTGTTTTTGGGAAATAGTTAATATTCCAATATATTTCTTAACTACTAATTTTGGTTATAATCGATCTATTAATAATCATTCATGTTTACAAGCTGCAACGAAATTCTTTATATATTCTCAAATTAGTAGTTTGTGTATATTAAGTGTTATTGTTATTTTGGCTAGCATATATCATGATAGTTATGGTGTATGGAGCTTTAATTATCAAGATATGATATCTTTAAATATAAATAGGAATTATGAATATTTACTAATGTTAATGTTATTTTTAGCATTTGCTATTAAAGTTCCAATTGTACCTTTACATAAATGGTATATTGACATACAAACGTATGCTCCAGCTAATGGAGTTATGGATTTAAATGGTTTTTTATTAAAAGTAGCAATATACGGTATTATACGTTTTTGTATACCATTCTTTCCAGTTAGTTCTAACCAGTTTATATCAATTATATCAATAATTGGTTTATTTAATATTATTTACGGTGCTATAATGTCATTTAACCAAACGGATATAAAAAAAATTATATCGTATGTTAGTATATCGCATATGGGATTGCTATTGATAGCAATATATAATGTTTATAGTATTGCCTATCATGGCATCATAATATTTATACTATCACATAGTATATCTACTGCCGGATTAATTATTATTGCAGGTTATTTACATAAATACTTAAATACAAGAGATATTAATACTATTGGTGGATTATGGAGTAGTATGGGTATTATACCAGCATTGTTAATAATATTAGTTGTAACTATATTTGGATTACCTGGCACTGGTAATTTTATTGGTGAATTTATAATATTATTAACTAATTTTAATAAAAATCCAATATTAACTATAATAACTACTATAAGTTTATTACTATTAGTTATACCATCGTTAAAAGTAATACAGTTAATATGTTATGGCAAATACAAATTATCTAATAAGTTTATATACAATGTGACTAAAAAAGATCAGTTAGTATTATTAATACTAGTATTGTTGGTGTTACTATTAGGTTTATATCCACAGTTAATTTTAAATACTTAATTATAATAATTATATAAATGTTTTAACAACTATGGTTAATTATGAATTATTTATGTTGTTACCACCAATTATTATTGGTGGGGCAATATTTTTAGTTATATGTACAATCTTATTAAATTATGCAACAATAGTTAGTTATATGATTACTATTATTAGTGTATTTTGCGCATTAATAGTTACAATTATTAATACACATAATGTAATCAATATTAATAATTTAATTACTATTAATTACCATACGAAATTATTTAGTATACTACTATTAATAATTAGTATAATTAATATTGTGCAAATTAATAACTGGATGAAATTATCTAATATTAAATATGACGAAATTTATTTATTTATTCTTGTTACAGTAATTAGTTCTTATTTACTAATTAATACTAATCATTTAGCTGTTGTATTATTAGGTATGGAATTAACTTCTATATCTTTAATTGGTGTAATTAATTATAAAACTACTTGTCGTATAATAAGTATATCAATTAAATATATGATTATTTCTGTTGTAACAATATTATTAACTATGTTAGGTGTACTACTAATTTATAGTAGTAGTCATAGTTTGTTATTAATTACAACAAATACTATTAATAATAGACAAATTTATACATCTGGATTAATTATACTACTAATTGGTATCTGTTTTAAATTATCATTAGTACCATGTCATTTATGGGTTAATAGTATTTACCAAAATATACCTATTCCAGTATTAGCTATATTTAACATAACAATTAAATTAGCTACATTTACTATATTATTTAAACTGGTATTATATAATTTACCAAATGATAATTTCTTATATGTACTAGAAATTATTTCTGTTTTATCTATTATTGTAGGTAACTTAATGACATTAAATCAAATTAATCTTAAAAAGATAATTGCTTATTCTTCAATATCACATATTGGTTATTTGTTAATTGGGTTAGTAATTACATACTATAATAATAAATTTATACCAATAATGTTTAGTAATATTATAAATTATATTATTACTAATTTGAATATTATCACTATTATACATATAATTGATAACTATCAAGATAATAGACATGATACATTACCATTATCACTATATTACGGAATATTTTACAAATATCCATTATTGACAACTTTATTAATAATTAATATATTATCACTATCTGGTATCCCGATAACTTTAGGATTTATTAATAAGTTTTATACATTTTTATATATTAGTAGTTATCATATTTGGTGGTTAATGATTATTATGATGATAGCTACTATAATTGGTTTTGTATACTACTTACGTATTATTAGCAGTACTTATAAATATGTAAATTACGATAATGTTATTAATTATGATACAAGTAAAATAATTTGTTTGGTATATACTACATTATGTTCTTTATTACTACTAGTAGTAGGTATATATCCAGATTTATTATTTAATCTACTTAGTATCTATATATTGTAATATTTTTATATTAACTTAATATATTTAGATTATTTTATAGTTTTATGATACTTAATAAAGTTACCGATATATTATTAGTACAAAATAAAATCACACATGATGATTTATTTTCTATATTAGAGTTTACTAATAACTATAATGTACATTATTCTGATATATATATACAATTATCATATTATGAACGACTAGTAATGGAAAACAATATTATCAAATATAGTAATTATAATATTGATAACGGGGTTGGTGTTAGAGTTATTCGTAATAATAAAACCGGATTTGCTTATGCTAATCAAATTAATACTCATACATTACAAAAAAGTATTATATTAGCTCGTGATATAACTAATAAAAGTGGCATATTTAAAGTTAAAACATTAATTCCTCAAAATATAAAACATAATATCTACTCTCATGATAATAATCCATTAAGTAGTTTAAGTATGGATGATAAGGTATCATTATTACATAATATAAATCATACAGCAAGAAATATGGATCATAGAGTAAAAGAAGTTATTATTACGTTATCTAGTTCATATGAATATATACTAATCGTAACATCAGATGGAATATTAACCGCTGATATCAGACCACTAGTAAACTTATCAATAAATATTCAAGTTGAGCAAAATAACAAAATTGAATGGGGAGCTATTAGTAGTAGTAAAAGAACTGATTATAAATACTTTGTTAATAATAATGTCTTTATAAATAATCTAATACATGATGCTTTAAAAATTGCATTAGTTAATTTATCTGCTGTTCCAGCTCCTGCAGGTACTATGCCTGTAGTATTAGGAGCTGGTTGGCCGGGAGTATTATTACATGAAGCGGTAGGACATGGTTTAGAAAGTGATTTTAATCGACAAGGTAGTTCAGTATTCAGTGATAAATTAAACACATTAGTAATATCAGAATTATGTACTATTATCGATGATGGAACTATAAAAGAACATCGAGGATCATCAATTATTGATGATGAAGGTACTCCTAGTCAATGTAATATATTAATTAAAAATGGCTATTTAGTAAAGTATATGCAAGATAAGTTAAATGCTAAATTAATGGGGTTAAGTCCAACTGGTAATGGTCGTAGAGAATCATATGCGCATTTACCAATGCCAAGAATGACTAATACATATATGTTATCTGGTAATACTAATGCTCAGGACATTATTAAAAGTGTTGATTATGGTATATATGCTGTAAATTTTAGTGGTGGTCAGGTAGATATCACTTCTGGAAAATTTGTATTTTCTACTTCAGAAGCATACTTAATAAAAAACGGATATATAAATAAACCGATTAAAAATGCAACATTGATTGGATCAGGTATTGACATTATGAATAAAATTTCTATGGTTGGAAATGATCTAAAAATAGATAGTGGAATTAGTTTATGTAGTAAAAATGGACAAACTATTCCAGTAACTGTAGGTCAACCAACAATAAAAATAGACAATATGGTAGTTGGAGGGACTAAAATAAAATAATAAAATTTCTATTCAACATTTAATAAATCATCACCATGCATATCTATCATTTCTAATGCTTTACCACCACCTCTGGCAACACAAGTAAGCGGATCATCAGCAATAACAACTGGAATACTAGTTTTGTCCATTATTAATTGATCTAAATTAAGTAACAACGCACCACCACCTGTTAATGTCATCCCTTTCTCTGAAATATCAGAAGCTAATTCCGGAGGGCATTGTTCTAATGCAATCATTATAGCACTAACAATACCAGTCAATGTTTCTTGTAAAGCACCTAATATTTCTTCAGAATTTAAACTAAAGCTACGAGGAATACCTTCTGCTAAATTACGACCTCTAACTTCAATGGTTTTAATCTCATCACTATTATTTATACAAGCTAATCCTATACTATTTTTAATTCTTTCTGCTGTTACTTCTCCTATCAACGAACCATAATTTCTACGAACATAATTAATAATAGCTTCATCAAAACGATCACCACCAATTCTTACTGAAGAAGAGTATACTACCCCATTTAAGGAAATGACCGCTACCTCTGTAGTTCCTCCGCCAACATCAACAATCATTGATCCAATAGCTTCTGATACTGGTAATCCAGCACCAATGGCTGCTGCCATTGGTTCATCAATTAAAAATACTTCTCTTGCTCCTGCTCCTTGAGCAGATTCTTTAATAGCTCTACGCTCTACTCTAGTAGCTCCAACAGGTACACAAACTAAAACTCTAGGACTAGGGCGCATAAAACTATTACTATGAACTTGCTTAATAAAATATTGTAACATTTTTTCAGTAATAAAAAAATCAGCAATTACTCCATCCTTCATTGGTCTAATAGCAGAAATATGACCAGGAGTACGACCTAACATTAGTTTAGCTGCACTACCAACAGCAGCAACACTTTTTGGACAACCCATACGATCATGTCTAATAGCAACAACAGATGGTTCGTTTAACACAATTCCCTGCCCCCGAACATATATTAAAGTATTTGCTGTACCTAAATCTATAGATAAATCATTAGAGAAAATACCTCTTATTTTTTTTAACATAATAAGAATAATAAATAATTTAAGTGTTAAGTTTCTATATAATTCATTAAAAAAATAAACTAAATATACATTTTAAATTTAAAATAAAATATATATACTTTGTTAATTTAGTATTACTATAATAAATATAGAACATTAATAAATTTAGATTTAACTATAAATTAAAAATAAATATGCGTAATAAATTTAATATATTATTAATTAATGGTCCAAACATTAACATTTTATCTTTAAGAGAAAATAAATATTATAATAATATTAATATTGATAATATTATACGTAATCTTAAATTATTAGCAAACAAATTAAAAGTTAATTTTAATTATTTCCAATCTAACGCAGAACATAAAATAATTAATTGTATTCAACGATCATATAATAATACTAATTTTATATTGTTTAATCCAGCAGCTTTTACACATACTAGTATTGCTCTAAGAGATACATTAATAGCAGTTAATATACCATTTATTGAAATACATATTTCTAATATATACGCAAGAGAAAATTTTCGTAGTTATTCATATTTTTCTGATATTGCATTAGGAATAATATCAGGTTTAGGGTCAGAAGGGTATTATTTTGCGTTACAAAAAGCAGTAAAATACTTAATAAGTAAACAGTAAAATTTATAATCTGGATTATTATTATGAAAATTAATAAAATAAAAAAACTAATAGATTTAATTGAAAATTCTAGTATTTTAGAATTAGAGATTAGAGAAAATCAAGAAACAATTCGATTAAGTCGTAATAATTATAATATAAATAATAAATCAATTGAACAGTATAAAGATAGTAAAAAAAATCTTAAAATAAAAGAACAAACAAATGAAAATAATATAATAAGATCACCTATGGTAGGTACTTTTTATTGTACACCTTATCCAAACGCAAAACCATTTATTCAAATAGGACAAAAAATTAACGTAGGTGATGTCTTATGTATTATTGAGGCAATGAAAGTTATGAATCAAATTAAATCAGAAAAATCAGGTATAATAAAAAAAATTTTATTAAATAACGGACAACCAGTAGAATTCAATGAACCATTAATAATTATTGAAAATACATATGTTACATAAAGTTATAATTGCTAATAGAGGAGAAATTGCTCTACGTATTCTTAGAGCATGCAAAGAACTAAATATTAAAACTGTAGCTATATATTCAACTGTAGATAAAAATTTACAACATGTATTTCTAGCTGATGAAACAATATGTATAGGATCTCCAGACCCTAAAGATAGTTATTTAAATATTCCAGCAATTATATCAGCTGCAGAAATTACTGCATCTACAGCTATTCATCCTGGTTATGGTTTCTTATCAGAAAATGCTAATTTTGCTGAACAGGTAGAAAAATCAGGATTTATTTTTATTGGTCCAACAGCTAGTAATATAAAATTAATGGGTAATAAAATTCTTGCTATAAATACCATGAAACAAATGGGAATACAATGTATTTTAGGATCTAGTTATTTATCATTAGATGATATGAAAAAAAATATTAGTATTGCTAATAATATTGGTTATCCTTTAATTATTAAATCAGCATATGGTGGTGGTGGTCAAAATATGTATATTGTACATAATGATAAAGATTTAATATTTTCATTAAACTGTATAAAAACAAAGGAAAAAATTATTAATAATCATGATTCAATTTACATTGAAAAATATTTAGATAATCCTAGACATATTGAAATACAAATTATGGCTGATAATTACGGTAATGTGATTACTTTATATGAACGAGATTGTTCAATACAACGACGTTATCAAAAAATTATAGAAGAAGCACCAGTATTTAATATCAATAATAGTTTATTAAATAATATTAAGAATAAATGTATTGAAGTTTGTGCTGCAATTAATTATAGAGGAGTAGGTACATTTGAATTTTTATATAAAGATGATATGTTCTATTTTATAGAAATGAATACTAGAATTCAGGTAGAGCATACAGTAACTGAAATGATTACTGGAATAGATATAGTAAAAGAACAATTATTGATTGCATTTGGACAACCATTATCAATAAAACAACATGAAATTAATATTTTAGGTCATGCTATTGAATGTAGAATAAATGCAGAAGATTCTAATAAATTTATTCCTAGTGCTGGTACAATTAATTATTTTCATCCTCCTGGAGGATTAGGTATTCGTTGGGAATCACATATCTACGCTGGATATAAAGTTCCTATATATTACGATTCTATGATTGGTAAGTTAATATGTTTTGGTAAAAATCGAGATATTGCTGTTTTACGTATGAAAAATGCTTTAAGTGAATTAATTATAGATGGAATAGATACGAATATTCAGTTTATTAACTCAATTATCCATAATAGTTATTTTCAACAACAAGGTACTTTTAATATAAAATATTTATAATTAAATTAAATTTATATCATAATTAATTTTACTTGTGATAATTCTATTCTTTTTGCCAGATGGATAAATGAATTAATTTTACTGGTAATTAATTTAGAGTAAGTAATATGATTAACCCATACTAACTTAGTATTAAGAAATAATTCTGTTTTTTCTACTAAAGATGGTAAGATAGGTTTAAGATAAGCCATAATAATAGCAAACAAATGTATACCCATGGAACAAATATTATGTAGATCATGATAATTGTCTTTTTTTGTTAGTAACCATGGTTTATTTTTATTAATAAAAATATTAGCCAAATCAGCTAAATATATAATCTTTTTTATTACCAAACTAATGTCTAATTTTTCAAAAGCAATTTGAATATCATTAGATGAATTAATGAAAATATTATTTAATGTTTGGTCAAATATTTTTTTTGATAAGTATCCATTAAATTTTTCTATTATGAATCTAGAACTTCTTGCTGCTAAATTAATTATTTTATTAATAATATCATGATTAATTTTTTGTACAAATTCTTCTAGATTAAAATTAATATCATTAATACCTAACGTTAATTTACTAGCATAATAATAACGTAAATAATCAGCTTCTAATACAGATAAATATGAATTAGCTGTAATAAAATTATTCTTAGACTTAGATAACTTTTTTCCATTAATACTAACATGTCCATGAACAAATAATTTGTTAGGTTTACGAAAATTAATACTATGAAGAATTGCAGGCCAAAACAAACTATGAAAATATATAATATCTTTACCAATAAAATGGTATAAGTATGTGTTGGAATGTTCATCCCAAAATTCATAAAAATTTACATTATTATTTTTTTTACAAAAATTTTTAAAAGTACTTATATAAGCAATAGGAGCATCTAACCACACATAAAAATACTTATTTACTTCTTTTGGTATTAAGAATCCAAAATATGGAGCATCTCTAGAAATATTCCATGGTTTTAGTCCAACATTAAACCATTCTTTTACTTTATTTAATATACAATTATCCAATACACCAGAATTAATCCATTGATATAACATATTATTAAATATTGGTAAATTAAAAAATAAATGTTTGGACATACGTATTTCTGGAGTTGTACTAGATAATACAGACTTAGGATTTATTAGATCTAATGCATTATATGTAGTGCTACAAACTTCACAACAATCTCCGTATTGATTAGAGGAAAAACATTTAGGACAAGTACCAATAATAAAACGATCTGGTAAGAATAAATTATGTTTGGTATCATATAATTGAGCAATCGTATCACTATATATTAATTTTTTTCGTTTTAGTTTTATATAAATATTAATTAATAATCTTTTATTTTCAATACTATGTGTTGAATAATAATTATCATAACTAATGTTAAATCTGGATAAATCACTAGTATGCTCTAAATATATTTGATTAATCATATTTTCTATAGATAAACCTAATTTTTTTGACTGTAATAAAATTGGTGTTCCGTGTGCATCATCAGCACAAATAAAATAAACTGTATTACCAATTAGTTTTTGATAACGTACCCATATATCAGCTTGTATATGTTCATATATATGACCTAAATGGATTGGGCCATTAGCATAAGGTAATGCACATGTAACTAATATTTTTTTTTTCATAAGTTAAGTAATCTTATTTAAATGTATACTATAACTAAAAAACTATAATTAATACACAAAAGATAAATAAATTGTATATATAGAATATATATTAATTCATTTTTAATATTAAATTTAATATAATGAAAATACAATATTTTATATTTTGTATTTAATTTTATGGTCGATAAATTTAACCAATGTATTATAATTGGTATTGCTGGTGCTTCTGCTTCTGGAAAAAGTCTTATTGCGAGTACTTTATATAAAGAACTACGAGAACAGGTTGGAGATCATAATATAGGTATTATACCAGAAGATAGTTATTATAAAGATCAAAGTAATATTAAAATTATCGATAGAACTAAAACAAATTATGATCATCCAAGTTCTATGGATCATAATTTATTACTAAAACACATATATAAACTAAAATCTGGATTACCAATTAAGGTACCTATTTATAGTTATACGGAACATACTAGAACACAAATTACAAGATATTTATCACCAAAGAAAGTTATAATTCTAGAAGGCATATTACTCTTAACTAATATAAAATTAAGAAGGGAAATGAACTTTTCTATTTTTATAGATACCCCGCTAGATATTTGTTTAGTAAGACGTATTAAACGGGATGTTAATGAACGTGGTAGATCAATAGATTCAGTAATAAATCAATATCAAAAAACAGTTAGACCAATGTTTTTTCAATTTATTGAACCATCAAAGCAATATGCTGATATTATTGTACCTAAAGGAGGAAAAAATAGAATAGCAATAGATATTCTAAAAGCTAAAATTAGTCAATTTTTTAGATAATTTTTAATTACTATTTTTACTTAATACAGGAATAATTGAATTAACTTTTGCTAACATTTCATCAAACTCAGATCTCATATCGCTATCTAATACAATACCAGAACCAACGTAACAATAAATTTTATTATTGCTCATAATTATAGTTCTAATACTAATATTAGTATCCATATTACCACAATAACTAATATAACCAATACTACCACACCATAAACTACGTCTATTAGGCTCTAAACTTTCTATTATATTTATAGCTTTAGTTTTTGGGGTGCCAGTAACTGAACCACCAGGAAAACATGAATTTAGTAATTCAAGATTATTATGCTGTTTCATTAATTTAGCATTAATAGTACTAACTATATGATGTACAGATTTATAAGTTTCCAATTTTAGAAACGATGATACATAAACACTACCAGGTATAGATAATTTACTAATATCACTACGTATTAAGTCAACAATCATAATATTTTCAGCTTTATCTTTAGCGGAATTAAGTAATTTATTAATTTGTATATTATCATCACTAATATTACTTAATTTTTTTATAGTACCTTTAATTGGACTAGAAATAATATTTTTATTATTTACTTTTATAAATCTTTCTGGAGATAAACTAATAATAGAACAATTATCAAATTTTATAAATGCTGAAAACGGAGCTTGATTATAATTTAATAAGTTATTAAAAGCAATTACTTCATTTCCATAGTATGAAGTACTAAAACGTTGTGCTAAGCATACTTGATAGCATTCACCAGAATACAAACATTGTTTAATATAATTAAATTTATTATTATATTTAGATAAAGTCATGTTAGATTTCCATGATTTCACTAAGAAACTAGTATTATCTTCACTACGATTACTTTTCATTAGTGTTTTAATATTATTTAATATCTTACTTAAATTACTATAACCAACTAAAGTACTAGTTTTATTTTTGTGATTAGTTATTATAGCCCAATTATAAATACCAACTATCATATCAGGGATATATATATCTTTTTTAGAAATTTCTGGTATATTTTCTATATTACGCACTAAATCATAGCCAAAAATACCAACAGCTCCACCATGAAATGGTATCTCACTATTAAAATTAGTTTCAACTTTTAATTTATCTAAATAATTATTAACTAATAAAAAAGGATTATTATTACTAAATATGATACTATTGTTATATTGTATTTTAGTTATTTTTCCATACGTAACTAATTTAACTATTGGATCAGTTACAAAAATGTCGTAATAACTATTTTGATTATTACTTAAACCAGAATGTAATAACATTGTCCATGGTTTATTATATAATTTAAATAACAAAGATAATAAAAAATCTTCTTTATATGGTAAAGATATTAAATTTAATGACATATAGATTAATAATATTAAATTTATAATAAAATTACAACTAAAATTAATATAATATATTATTTTTTTATTATGAATATACTAATTATTAATAATGCAACAATTGATTATTCAATAGCACTAATACACAAATATAGTGTAACGTTATGTGGTGTAACAGTAAACAATAATGATTATATTAATTATTTATTAACAACAATTGATCGTGTACTTTATAATTCTAATATTTCATTAAAAAAATTAAATGTATTAGCATTTAATAATGGTCCTGGTAGTTTTACTAAAGTTAGAATAATCAATAGTATAGCTCAAGGATTATCATTAAATAGTAATATAACATTAATTAATATATCAAATCTTATTGTATTAGCTGAAGGAGCATGGCGTTGTACTAAAGCAAATAAAATACTAGTTATTAACTATGCATACAACAATAAATCATATGTTGCTAAATATCAAAAAGTTAATAATAAATGGTATTTAAAAAATAAAATTATTTTGTTAAATGTTAAGGATATTACAACTTTTTGTAACACTTTATCAAATAATTGGATATTAACCGGTGATATTTGGTTATTAAATCCAGAAATAAAAATTTACTTAAATAATAAATTCACTATAATAAGTAATAATAATTGTAATATATTAGATATGTGTACGCTAGTAGTAAATAAACTTAATACAAATAAATTATTTGAATTAAATAAAATTTTACCAATATATATTTGATAATATATATATTAATAAATATAATTATGTAAAATTAATTTATTAAAAATATTTAACTAATTATAAATTAGTAAGTATATTTATTAAATTAACATTTTAATATATAGTTAAGTTATTATACATACTTAGGTATAATTAATAAATTTAGTATATGAATAATGTATTAGAAATAAAAGAAAGCATTTATTATGCAAAAAAAATTATTAGCGAATTACTAACGTTAGTTAGTAACTATTCTGCTACCGCAGCAATTAACTTTATTACTACTATTGGTAGTACATTTAGTACATATAATAATAAAATAGAATATATTACATCTCATCATAGTAATAATGTTATTATTGATATTTTTTTTAAAAATAAAAAGAGTAGTACTTCATCAAGTAGTACCAATTTAAACAAATTAATTAAAATAGTTCATAATTTGATTACTATAACAAAATATTTATCTTATGATAATGCTCATGGTCTAGCAGATTTAAAACAATTAGCTATTGGTAAAATACCAGATTTAAATTTATTTAATCCATACGAATTAACATCTAATAAATGTATAGAAATAATAAATTTAACTGAACAATCAGCTAAACTTTATAATACTAAATTAATTAGTAATACTTATGGATATTTTAGTTATTATTATACTGTACGTACATTTGGTAATAGTCATGGTATGTTACAAAGTTATACTAATAGTTGTTATCAAATGTATTGTCAGGTAGTTGCAAGAAATAATAATAGCATGGAACGAGATTATTATTACACTATAAATTCTGATTTTAATAAGTTAGAATCATATAATACAGTTGGGAAAAAAGCAGCACATCGTGCTATACAAAGACTTAATTCTAGTTTAATACAAACTAAAAAGTATCCAGTTATATTTTTATCAGAAGTAGCTACTGAACTATTTTATTATTTAGCAAAAGCTATTAATGGATACAATGTATATAAAAAATCTACCTTTTTAATAAAAAAACTTAAAAAAATTATATTTCCTAGTTGGTTTAATATTATTGAGCAACCTAATATACCGTATGAATTAGGATCATCTCCATTTGATCGTGAAGGAGTAAAAACTAACGATATTTATATTATAGAAAATGGAATATTAAATACTTGGCTATTAGATAGTTACTCATCCAGGAAATTAAATATTAACAATAATGGACATGCTGGAGGAATTTATAATTGGTATGTAACAAATAATAATATTAGTTTTAATGATTTATTAAAATTAATGTATAATGGTATACTAGTAACAGAATTAATGGGACATGAAGTCAATATTACTAATGGTAATTATTCAAAAGGAATATTTGGATTTTTAATAAAAAATGGTCATATTTCTTATCCAATAAGCGGAATAACCATTGCTAGTAATTTAATTGATATGTTTAGTAATATTAGTAGTATTAGTAATGATATTGAATTACGCAGTAATATTAAATGCGGGTCAATACTAATTAGTAATATGAACGTGGCCGGATTATAGTTTTATTGTTAAGTGAGTATGTTTTTCATAATACGATAATATATTTTTACTAACTGTTGTAAATCAGTAATACTTACACATTCATTTTCTTGATGGATAGTTTTATTTACTAGTCCCAATTCAATTATTTGGGCGCCTAATTCATTAATAAATCTTCCATCAGAAGTACCACCATTATTATTAATACTAGGATTAATACCCTGATAAAAATTTATTGCATCCTTAACTATATTTAATAATTCACCAGTATAACTAATAAAAGCATTACTGGATAATATCCAATTAATTTGATAATGTAAATTATATTTATTAATTAAAAATTCAATTTTTTTCTTAATAAAAGATATTTTAAGTTTATAATTAAAGCGAAAATTAAGTTGTATTGTTATTTTCTTTGGAGTAGTATTAATGTAACTGTTGTCAGTAATAATATTGATAACTTGAAAAGTAGTTGGTGGTATCATTACACTTGATAAATTTAAATTTTTTATAATTTCTGATATTTGATTAATTATATTCATTACTTGATAAATTGGATTATCTAAAATACTAGAATAAGCAACATGTTTTTGTCTACTATAAATAGTTAAATTACAACTTAATGATCCTCTACGACCATTCTTTATATTATCGCCTAATTTATATATACTAGAAGGCTCACCAATAATGCAATAATTTATTTTTTGTTTTATACTAGTTAATTTATTAACTATTTTAATAGTCCCATCAGTAGCATTTGCTTCTTCATCAGAAGTTACTAAAAATAATAAAGTACCAAAATGACGTGGATGATACTTTAAAAAGTATTCTGTTGCTATTATCATAGCTGACAATGAACCTTTCATATCTACAGATCCTCTACCATATAACATTCCATTGTATATAGTAGGATTAAAAGGATTAAAATACCAATTACAAATATTTCCTGGACCAACTATATCAGTATGACCCAAAAATGCTAAAGTTGGTTCTTTAATACCATGCCGAGCAATAAAATTACTAGCACTCTTACTAGGAACTAACTGAATTACAAATCCTAATTTATTTAATCTATCTATTAGAATATCTTGACAGCCATTATCAATTGGACTAATAGATTTTATTCTAATTAGCTTCTTAGTTAATAATAATACTGAGTTTAGTATACTAATATTATTCATTAAACATAATTTAAAAAAATAGATATTTATAGTAGTTTTTTTGCTTGATTAACAATATTTTCAACATTAAATTTAAATAAATTAAATAGGTCTTCCTTTTTTGCTGACTTACCAAACTTATTAATTCCTATAATAGTTCCATTAATACCAACATATTTATACCAAAAATCACTAATACCAGATTCTATAGCAATACGTTTACTTACTAAATTAGGTAATATATAACTTTTATAATTATCATCTTGCAGATCAAAAATATTAGTTGATGGTAATGATACCACGCGAACATTATAATTTTCTTTACTTAGTAAATAGTAAGCTTCAATAGCTAATATAACTTCTGATCCAGTAGCAATAATTATTAATTCAGGTAACCTATTAATACAATCCCTTATTATGTAACCCCCTTTAGTAATATTCGAAAGATTAACATTTGATATATCATATTTTTGTTTTAATGTTTGCTTTGACAAAATTAAAACAGTAGGTCCTTTATACTCAATAGCAAACTTCCAAGAAAATAATGTTTCTATATAATTACATGGTCTCCAAACTATTAAATTAGGTATAATACGTAAACTTGATAGTTGTTCTATTGGTTGATGTGTAGGACCATCTTCTCCTACACCTATAGAATCATGAGTATATATCATAATATGACGTATTTTCATTAGAGCTGCCATACGTATAGCATTTTTTGCGTAATCAGAAAATACTAAAAATGTAGCAGTATATGGTAATAATCCACCGTGACAAGATATGCCATTAGCAATAGCTGTCATACCAAATTCACGTACACCATAATTAATGTAGTTACCAAAAATATTTTTATTAATAGATTTAGACTTATTCCATAAAACACAGTTACTAACTGATAAATCAGCAGATCCACCAATTAATTCTGGTAAATAAACTCCAATATGATTTAGTACTTTTTGAGATATTTGTCTAGTGGAAGAGGCATCATGATTTTTCAAAAATTTTTTAACTAAATTATTATTAATATCAATCCAATTTTTAGGTAAATCATTTTGTATTCGTCTTTTTAATTCTTTTGCTAAATGAGGATAATATTTAGTATATTGAGTTAGTTTATTATTCCAATCTAATTCTTTTTGCCTCCCTATATTACGAGCATTCCATAAACTATAAATTTTTTTCGAAATCTTAAATAATGACATATTACGCCAATTTAATGATTTTCTTACCTCAATATTTTCTTCTTCTCCTAATGGAGAACCATGAGAAATAGATTTACCACTTTTATTAGGTGAGCCGAATGCAATAATAGTTTTACAAATAATTAATGATGGTTTATCAGTAACATTTCTGGCAATACTTATAGCTTTGCTAATTTCTTTACTATTATGACCATTTATATTATCTAAAACATGCCAATGATAAGATTTAAATCTTAATGCTGTATCATCAATAAACCAATTTTTAACGTTACCATCTATTGATATATCATTACTATCGTATAACACAATTAATTTACCTAATTTCATTAATCCAGCTAAAGATCCAACTTCATGTGATATACCTTCCATCATACATCCATCACCAACTAAAACATATGTATAGTGATCTATAATATTATAATTTGGCTTATTAAAATTTATCGATAATATTTTTTCAGCGATAGCTAAACCAACTGCATTTGCAAATCCTTGACCTAATGGCCCTGTAGTTACTTCAATACCTATTCCCCGTTCCGGATGGCCAGGAGTATTAGAATATAATTGACGAAAATTTTTTAAATCATCTATTGAAATATCATACCCGGTTAGATGTAATATTGAGTATAATAGCATAGAACTATGACCGTTAGATAAAACAAATCTATCCCTATTAAACCAAAACGGATTTAATGGATTATGATTTAAATAATCCCGCCAAAGTACTTCAGCAATATCAGCCATACCTAAAGGTGTTCCTGGATGACCAGAATTAGCATTTTGTATAGCATCAATACTTAATATACGAATAGCATTTGCTAAAACTTTTCTACTTATCATAAGTAATATAAATATTTTGATTAACTTGTATTTGATTTAAATAGTTAAAAAAAACAATACTATTGTATTTAATACAATTTAGATGCTAAAAAATATTCTATATTAATTTGATCTGAAGTAAATTTATTAATTCCTTCATATAGTTTATTCATAATAATTAAATTTTTACTACATTTAATCTTAAATTCTCTCTCTGATATATATGATAATTTATTCCTATTACTATAATTGTGTTTATTAATTATTGGACTTTGAATAAAGCTAATATTATTGAGTCTAGATAATACATTCGGAGAAACTGTTAAATAATCACATTCAACTAATGATACAATTTGATCTAAACTACGTATACTAGCCCCCATTATTGCTGTTGTATAATTATAACTCTTATAGAACCTACTTATTTTTTTTACTAAATGTACACCATAATCATAATTACTATGATAATTTTTATTTTTATTATTATCATACCAATCATTAATTCTACCAACAAAAGGAGATACTAAATATACTCCAGCTTCAGCGCAAGCTCTAGCTTGAATGAAAGACAATATTAATGTTAAATTACAATTAATACCATCTCTTTGCAGCTCTTCAGCTGCTTTTATACCTTCCCAAGTAGATATTATTTTAATTAAAATACGTGATTTATCAATATCGTATTCTTTACACATATTAATTAATTCTTGTGCTTTTTGTATACATAAATCAATATTAAAAGAAAATCTAGCATCTATTTCTATTGATATAGTACCAGATATAATATTTAAAATTTTATAAATTAAATTAACTAAAAATTTATTTATAGCATAATTTATTCTTTGTGTTAAAAAAATACTCTTTTTTCTTGCATATAATATTGCATTATCTAAAAGATTTTTATAACTAAAAGAATTAATGATTTGAAAAATTATTGATGGATTTGTAGTTACATGATCAATCATATAATATTTAATAAAATTAATATTACCAGTATCTATTGATAGATTAGTAACTTTTTTTAAAAAGTTTAATTGTTCCAAAATTTATTATCCAATAAAATTATTATTTAACTAGTTATTATAATATAAAATATTACATAATTAATTATATACTATCAAATAATTAATATTAAATTAATTTTTAATAAATTAAATATATTAATTTATTAAATTAATCTATAATTTAATATTTAATATTTTGATAATATTGTTATATAATCAAAGTTAATATGAGTAAAATCAAAAGAAAAATTAATAGTATACGTAAGCTAATAAATTATTGGAATTATCTATATTATATAAAAAACAAACCAATTGTTTCAGATTATGAATATGATCAAGCTATAAAAGAGCTAATTTTATTAGAAAATAGTAGGCCAGATTTAATTACATCAGAATCACCAACTCAAAGAATAAATGTAAATATCAAAAATTTAAGTAACAATATTAATCATGTCTCACCAATGTTATCATTTAATAGTATATATAAGTATAATGATTTAATAAATTTTGATAATAAAATACGTAATATATTTAAAGTTAATCAGATTGTATATTGCTGTGAACCAAAAATTGATGGGGTAGCTATAAGCATATTATACAAGAATGGTAAATTAGAATATGCAACTACAAGAGGTAATGGTTATATTGGAGAAAATGTGACTAGTAATGTAATCACTATAAGTAATATTCCATTATCAATACAAAATAATGTTACTAAGATTCCATCATTATTAGAAATTAGAGGAGAAGTATTCTTAATAAGAAATAGTAAAACTAATTTATTGAATGAACGAAACAATGCAGCTGGAGCCTTAAGAAAGACTAGCTTAAATATTTCTGATAGAAAATTACTAGGTTTTTATTGTTATAGTGCTAATATTATTAGTAGAGATCTATATTTTGATAGTCATTATAGCTTACTACAATATTTAAAATTATATAAAATACCAGTTATTAAATGCATTAATTGTTTTACTGATATTAAAGATATAGTTAAATTTTATAATAATTTTTATAAGAAGAAACAATTACTTAATTTTAGTACTGATGGAATAGTAGTAAAAATTAATTCTCTTGTGATGCAAAAAAAATTAGGCATGACTAATAAAATTTATAAATGGGCTATAGCATATAAATTTCCTTCACATGAAAAAATTACTGTTATAAAAGATGTTACATATCAAGTTGGTAGAACTGGAGTAATAACTCCAGTAGCTAAATTTAATAAAATTAATATTGCTGGTGCTAATATAACTAGTGCTAGTTTACATAATTTTAATGAAATAGAAAAATTAAATATTATGATAAATGATACTGTAATTGTAAGTAGAATAGGTGATGTAATACCTAGAATTACTAAGGTATTACTATATAAAAGAAGTAATAATGTTATAAGAATAAAGATACCAAATAAATGTCCTATATGTAATGCTCTTACTGAGTATAATTATAATAGGACAAAATTAATTTGCACAGGTAAATTAAACTGTAGAGCTCAATTTGTTGAATTAGTAAAACATTTTGTATCAAAAAATGCTATTAATATTTCTGGTTTAGGAGATAAAATAATATTTAAATTAATAAAGAATAATATTATATTAAAGTTAACAGATATATTTTACCTAAAAGAAACTAATTTAATTAAAATTAATGGTGTAAGTTATAAATTAGCAGAAAAAATTATTAATGAAATAAAACAATCTAAAAAAAATATTAATTTATCAAACTTTATATATTCACTAGGAATACATGGAGTAGGAATTGCTACATCAATTTTATTATCAAAATATTATAAAAATATTAATTCATTAATTACTACAGATATTACAATGTTAATGAAAATTAGCGGGATTGGTTTAAGAATAGCAAAAAATATATGTAATTTTTTTCAGGATAAAAATAATTTAATTATGATAAAAACTTTACTTAGTAAGGAAATTGGATTAGAAATATTTTAAACAAAGATTATATTTAGAACTATAAATTTTTAAAGTATTTATTTTTAATTATTATGAAAAATAAAAAATTAATTGGCTTTCATATTACAACAAAATGTAAGTTATCAAAAATAGTATTAATTGCTAACAGACTTAAAATTAAAGTATTTTCATTATTTGTAACTAATATTAATCAAATAAATACATTTTTAGATAAAAAAGAAATTATTAATTTTCGTAATAATTGTAAAAAATATGGTTATTCGCCTAAACAAATTTTAGTTCATAGCAATTATCTGATTAATTTAGGTCACCCAACAATTAATGGTATTAATAGGTCAAGATATTTATTTTTTAATGAACTATATAGATGTAAACAATTAGGGTTAAAACTAATTAATTTTCATTTAGGTAATCACTTATATAAAATTAGTACTACTAGTTGCTTAATAAGAATAGCTGAGTCAATTAATTTAGCATTAAATAAGTTTAGTGATATTATACTGATTATGGAAAATTCTGCTGGACAAGGAAGTAGTGTAGGATTTAATTTTAAACATTTATCTAATATTATTAGTATGATTGATGACAAAAATAGAGTTGGTATATGTCTGGATACTTGTCATGCCTTTGCAGCTGGTTATGATCTAAGTAGTAATTATTATGAAGTATTTGATAAATTTAATAATATTATTGGACTAAAGTATCTAAAAGCTATTCATCTAAATGATTCAAAAAATAAATTTAATAGTAGAATTGATCGACATGCGTCCTTAGGAAAGGGAATGATAGGTGCTAAAATGTTTAAATGGATTATGTTAAATAACGATTTAAATAATATTCCTCTAATTATAGAGACCAAATCAAAAAACTGGACAAATGAAATAAATTGGTTAGAAAGTTTAATTTCCTAAAATTCATTAGACCATACTATTTCTCCTGTCCTAGTATTAAAAATTTGTATTTTAGCATCAATAAAATTATTATGATTATTACTAATAATAGTATACATTATGTACTTACTATGTAAATAATTACCTAACCATACTAATCTATTTATTGATAGTGGTATAGAATTAATTTCACTACCTAATTTATAATAAGCTAATTTTAATTGTTTAATACTAATTATTTGTTTTTTATCTACAAAATTACTTAATGCTTTTATTAATCCTCTAATAATATTTTCTTTATTTAAAGAATCATTAGTATTGTTAATTATACTATCAATTAGTATTAATTCGTTATCTTTAATAAAGTTTAATTTTGATGATTGTTTGAATATTGTTAGAAAATAACTACACCAATTATCAATTTTAGTATTAATTAAGTAATTAACACTAGATTTATGACAAGAATTATTAGTTCTTAAATTTCTTACCCTAAAATAGGAACAACTACTTAACACAGATAATAACAAAAATACTGATATACTGTTTATTAAAAATTTAATCCTCACTATAAAATATTACCTAATGGTTTACCACCTAACAAATGAATATGTAAATGATTAATTTCTTGTCCTCCATGAGAATTACAGTTTATAATTAATCTATAACCACTTTTATCTATGTGATATTTTTTAGCTATTTTAGTAGCAGTAATTAATAATTTTCCTGACAAAATAGTATCATCATCATTAAGATCATTTAACGAAGCAATTAACTTATTAGTCACAATCAATATATGTATTGGAGCTTTTTTATTAATATCATGAAAAGCAGTAACAAAATTATCTTGATATAGAATTTTAGTGTTAGTTTTTCTATTTATAATATTCATAAAAATAAGATGTTTATTCATTTTACACTCTATATTTTATATTTTAAATAATTCTAAAAAATTATTTAATAATATACTAGATAATTTTTCTAATGAAATATTTTTTATTACTGAAACATATTCAATAATATTTTTTAAATAAGCTGGCTGATTATAAGTACCCCTATATGGCTCTGGAGTAAGATATGGAGAATCTGTTTCTAATAATAATTTATTTAATGGTATATATTTTAATGTATCTCTAGTTACCTGAGCATTTTTAAATGTTAAAATTCCAGAAAATGATATATAAAAACCAATATCTAACACTAAACTAGCACATTTGGTATTTTCATTAAAACAATGAAATACTCCAGACAATTTATTATAATTGTTCAATATATCTATTACGTCGTTAAATGAATTTCTAGTATGTACTATAATTGGTTTATCTAATTTTCTTGCTATTGATATATGATCAATAAATACTTTTTTTTGTATATTTCTTTTTCTTAAATCTTTTTCATAAAAGAAATCTAATCCAGTCTCACCAACTGCAATAATATTGTTATTTGATGACAAATCTAATAATTTATAATAATTATAATTATTATTAATAAATAAAGGATGTACACCACAAGAAATTAATATATTATTATAGCTTTTATTAATATTAACTAATTCATAAAAATAATCTAATTTAGTACATACTGATAATAATAATTTAACATTATTTAATTTAGCATTACATATTAAATTTTCTAAATTATAATCTATAACACTACTATAATGAAATTTATCAATATGACAATGAGAATCAATTAAAAACATAATTTATAATTACCAATTAACTAAACAATGCAATATTAATAATTCACGATTTATATTACTTCTATAATTTAAATTATACCAACAATTAATTAAATTACTCCATAATTGATATATTCTACAAGTACTATTTTTATATAATATCTTTTTTATTATACTAATAGCATCAAGATTTATCAAAAATGATTCATTAACACCATTTAACATTTTAATAGTATCACTAATTAATGTAATTAACAAATATATTAGTTTATTATTAGTATTTAAAATTGATAGTAATAACATCATATTATTTTCTGACAAAGCATGACTTAATTGACTTAATAATATATATCTATTATTCCATAATTTAGATCTTAATAATACCAATGCGTTAATTGGACTACCATTACAAATACGTAAAGAAGTACGAATAATAACTTCTTTATCGAAAATATTAGTTTGTAACCACTTAATACTATAATTTTCATCAGGGATTTTCATATTCCAACAAATACACCTACTTTTTATTGTCATTGGTATTATTGAAATATTATTACATGATAAAATAAAATATGTCATTGCTGGTGGATATTCTATAATTTTTAATAATGTACTAATTATCTGATATGTTAGTTTTTCAATATTAATAATATATATAACTTTTACTTGTTTAAAACTAAATTGATTAATACTAGTAATAATATTTCTAATTTTTTGTGTATTTAATGTAAAATAATGTAACTCATAATAATATGGATAACTATTACTTGACATTAATACGCAACTATCACATACATTACAAGATTTATAATGATTTTTACCTTGACATATTAATCTACGACTAATTGCATAACAAAGTAAATTATTACTATTATCAATTGAATTATATATAATCATTGCATTACACTGTTTTTTGCTATAGTAATCTATAATTTTCTTATATTGGTTATTTAACCAAGGATACCATGTAAAATTATTTACATTATTTTCATAAGCCATTTTGATATATAATAATTGATTTCTTGATTTACGGTAGGTAACGATTGATTAGCATTAATACAAATAATATTTTTTTTAAATTTAACTAATTTTTTATAATAATTATAAACACGATAAAAAAAATTTAATGATTCATTTTCTATACGATCTAATTTAGCATTATTATTTTTTATTCTATTTAAACCAATCTTAGGTAATACATCTAAAAATATTGTTAAGTCTGGATATACCCCATGTAATATTACGTTATCTAAAAATTTTAATATTTGATTATTAATATATCTACCACCACTCTGATATGCATAAGAAGAAAGATAATATCTGTCACTAATAATCCAGTAGTTATTTTTTAACTTAGGTTTAATAAATTTTTCGATTAACTGAACTCTAGCTGCATATAACATAAATAATTCTGCATAATTAGTAGGCTCATCAATATTATAATTAAACTTACCAGTAATAAGTAACCTTAAAATTTCTGATAATGGTGTTCCGCCAGGATCTCGAACAATATTAACATTAACTATACCATAACAACGTAATATTTTTAATATTTGTTTAGCAGCACTAGTTTTTCCTGCCCCGTCTAATCCTTCTACTACTATAAATTTTCCATTGTAAATACTCATACTAATAATAATTTATTTTTTTAATATATAGATCAATCAAAATAAATATACTAACTAATTTTTTATTAGTGTTAATTTTTAATATGCTATTATTAATAAATATTAATATTTTATATAATTAAATTATAAAAAATAAAAGTTATATTTCATATAAATTTAAATATATAAGTAAAATATTAATGTTTAAAATATTAGCTATAAGAAAAGTTAAATTTTTTTTATATAAAATTAATTTCTTTAAAATATTTTGATAAAATTTTAAATAATAATTTACTATGAAAATAGTAATTATTAATTTTATTTACTGATATAATTAATATTAATGAATTAGTAATAAAAACTTCTTCTGAATTAACTATTTCTTCTAAAGAAGCAAAAACTTCTTTTAATACGTAATTAAATTTTGGTAATAGTTTAATTATTAATCTACGCATAATTCCAGAAACACCAGCATAAGTAAGTAGTGGTGTATAAACTATATTTCCTTTACGCCAAAATATATTAGAATTACAACATTCTATAATGTTTTTATTAATATCCAATACTATTACTTCGTCAACATTAGTACTTTTTATGTATGAATATATTAATAATTGTTCCAACCTATTAGTATGTTTCAATCCAGCTAAAAAACTATTGTGACATAATTTTATTGGACTAATACCTAAAGTTATACCGTTTAAATACCATTTACTATAATATTTTGGTATTTTAGTAAAGGAAAGAGTATATAGTAAACTACGGTTATTGATACTAACTACAAAATCATTACTTATAATATTACTTATAGTTATTTTAATAATACCATTATTTTTATTTTTACTAAAACTTAATATATCTTGATAAACAACATCAGGATTAAATTTAATAAATAATAATCTTTTAGCAGTATAAATTAATCTATCAATATGCCAATCTAACAACAATAATCTACCATTAAAATATTTAATAGTCGTAAAAAAACCATCACCCAACTTTAAATAACGACTATTTGGTATAGGACATTTATATTCAACACCATTGATAAAATACATTAGATGTAGTTATAAAAAAATAAATTAAAAACTAAATATTATCTTTATTAATTACATACTAAGGTATTTTACCAAATAAATATTATTAATGAATAGTAATTTACTCATTAGTATGTGACTGAATAAAGTCTATTGCTGCTTGTACAGTAGTAATTTTTTCAGCTTCTTCATCAGGAATTTCTATATTAAATTCTTCTTCTAAAGCCATAACTAATTCTACAGTATCTAATGAATCAGCTCCTAAATCATCTACAAATGATGAACTATTAACTATGTCTTCTTTTTTTATACTTAACTGTTCAGCTATAATACTTTTAACACGTTCTTCTACATTATTCATAATTTAACCACCTTTTTTTTATATTTTATAAAATTTAATATAAATCAATAAATTATAACTTTATTATACCATATACATACCACCATTTACATTAATAGTTTCTCCAGTAATATAGGATGCATTATTAGAAGACAAAAATAAGACAACATGCGCAATGTCTTCCGGAGTACCAAAACGATTTAAAGGAATTTTAGATAATATACTATTTTTTTGTTTATCGTTTAAATTTTTTGTCATATCTGTAATAATAAATCCTGGTGATACTACATTAACTGTGATATTATATTTTGATACTTCTTTAGCTAAAGACTTACTAAATCCAGTTATACCAGCTTTTGTAGTTGCATAATTTACTTGTCCAATATTACCAATATTACTTATAACTGAACCTATATTAATTATTCTACCGAATTTATTAATTATCATACGTTTTATTACAGCTTTAGTAATATAAAACATTGATGTTAAGTTAATATTAATTACTGAATGCCAAAATTCATTTGACATACGTATAAATAGACTATCATTAGTAATACCAGCATTATTTACTAATACATCTATATTATTAAATTCATTAAATAAATTTTTTAAAAAATTATTAATACTGTTAAAATTAGATAAATCTAGTATTTTACCAATTATATTAGATTCTAGACAATTATTAATAATATTTACTCCATTTTTATTAGTTGCTGTACCAATTACTGTAAAATTATTTAATGCTAATAATTTTGCTATAGCAAAACCGATACCTCTACTAGCTCCTGTTACTAATGCTATTTTATTATTATTCATAGTTAACTCATGTATTAATTTTTTTTGCTAAATCTATTAGTAGTTTAGTACTATTTATACTAACACAAAATACATTATTATAAGTTATATTAATATTAAACTTAGTAAGTACATTAATAGGACTAATTTCTATTATTTTATTCACTTTAATTATTTTTACAATATAATTAATTATTTTAACCCAATCTACTGGATAGTATAATTGCTTAGCTAATAATTTAAATATTTTTTTATTACAACTATTTATACTACTGTGAGTATTATGAATAATTGGTATTGTAAAATTATTAAATTGAATTTTCTCTAAATATCTTCTAAAAATTTTTGCTACCGGTTTCATTAAAATACAGTGCGATGGAACACTAATAGGTAATATTTTTGTATATTTAGCACCAAGTTTTTTACATATTAATTCAGCACGTAACACCGCTGACTTATGTCCGGAAATCACAATTTGATTATATGAATTATAATTCGATGGTACTACTACTTGATTTTTTGCTGCTTGTTTACATGCATAACTAATTTTATGTTTGTCTAAACCAATAACAGCTAACATAATTCCACTAGATGTAAATTTTTGCATTAATTTTCCTCTAAAATACACTATTTTTAATGCTAAATTAAAATCTAAACAACCATTACACACTAAAGCTGTATACTCACCCAAACTATGACCTGCAACTATTATTGGTTTTACTTTACAAAAAGTATTCCATATACGCCATATAGAAACACAAGCGGTTAATATAACTGGTTGAGTTAAATAAGTTTTATTTAATTCTTTAACTGGACCATAATTTAACAGGTACCATAGATCATAATTTAGTACTGTTGATGCTTCATTAAAAGTATTTTTTATTAATGGGCAAAAATCACTAAATTTATTTAACATTCCAATAGATTGGATTCCTTGTCCTGGAAAAACTAATGCAATATTGTTCATTAATTAAAACCTTAATAAAATTGATCCCCACGTAAATCCACCACCAAACGCTTTTAACAATATAAGATCATTTAATTTTATTCTACCATCTCTTATAGCTTCATCTAAAGCTAAAGGAATAGAAGCAGCTGAAGTATTACCATGTTTATTAATGGTAATAATAATTTTTTTCATCTCTATATTTAATTTTTTAGAAATAGCTGTAATCATACGTAAATTAGATTGATGTGGTATAAACCAATCAATATTACTAATATTAATTTTATTTATATATAGTGTTTCATTAACTAAATCTACCATTTTATTTATTGCGATTTTAAATACTTCATTACCAAACATTTTTAAAGTAGGTATTGTTTTATAATCGTAATTATAATACGGTAGTGATAATAAATGGCCATATGTGCTATTTGCACTTAAATTAGTAGATATAATACCAGGAGTATTAGATTTACAAAGTACAGCAGCTCCAGCACCATCACCAAACAATACTATTGCTTCTCTATCACTAATATCTATAGTCTTACTTAAGATATCAGAACCAACAACTAATGCATAATTAATTAACCCATTTCTAATATAACTATCAGCAATGCTTAATCCATATATAAATCCAGTACAAGCAGCAGCTATATCAAAAGATATACTATTATTAATATTTAAATTAAATTGAATTTGACAAGCAGAACTAGGAAAGGCATGGCTAGATGTCGTTGTAGCTGTAATAATCATATCAATCTGATTAAAGTTAATACCAGCCATCGTTAATGCTTTTTTTGCTGCGTAACTACCCATACTAGATACAGTATCATTCACATCTGCTATATGTCTTGTTTTAATACCAGTTCTAGTAATAATCCATTCATCAGAAGTATTAATTATTTTTTCTAGATCATTATTAGATCTAATATTTTTTGGTAAATAACTACCAGTACCAATAATCTTAGTAAACATGAATGTAAATATTTATATTTTAATTAATAAAACAAAATTAAATAAATAACCATATTTATTTTGTTAATTTATTTACTAGTAAATAATTTATACTTTCTATAAATTTTATTAGGCGTAATATGATGTCTTAAATGTACTTCATTTGAATATTTATTAAATGATAAATTTATACTAGATAATGCATGATGAGATCTTCTCATACCTCTTTTTGATCTTGTTGATCTACTCTGTTGAACAGCCATAAACAATTCCTACACTGTAAAATAAACTTTAATAAAATTAGATAATTAATAATTACTAACATTGAATAGTTAAATATTAACTACAACAAATAACCACAGTATTATTGTACAATATAATTTAGTAAATTAGTATCTTATTTTTAATTAAATTTATTTAATAAAAATTAATATTTTTATGTTGTTATAATAATATATTATATATAAAAATTTTTATAATATTAACTATAATAATATCGATGATTATAATATTCTAAAGTTACTAAACTTAACATTTAATTGTAACAATATGTCAATTAATTATTTTTTAATATAGTTAATATATCATTCATATAATTATTAAATATGAGTAATACTAAATGAAAAGAATGTTAATTAATGCAACACAAAAGGAAGAATTACGTATAGCATTAGTAGATGGGCAACAATTATATGATTTAAATATTGAAAATTTTGGATACGAACAAAAAAAATCTAATATTTACAAAGGTAAAATATCTCGTATAGAACCTAGTTTAGAAGCTGTATTTGTAGATTACGGAACAGAAAAAAATGGATTTCTTCCATTTAAAGAGATTTCTAAAGAGTACTTTATAAATGATAAAAATCATTTTTTTAACAAAAAAAATATAAAAGATATTTTATTTGAAGGACAAGAAATTATTATACAAATTCATAAAGAAGAAAGAGGTAGTAAAGGAGCTGTATTAACTACTTTTATTAATTTAGCTGGTAGCTATTTAGTATTAATGCCAAATAATCCTCGTCCAATTGGTATTTCTAGAAGAATAGAAGGTTATGATAGAGTTGCACTAAAAAAAATATTATCAATACTAGAAATACCAATTGGTATGAGTATTATTATAAGAACTGCAGGTATTGGTAAACCAATAGAAGCATTACAGTGGGATTTATCATTAAGATTAAAACATTGGCAAATGATAAAAAAAATTGCTAGTAAAAAACAAGCACCTTTTTTAATTCATCAAGATAGTAATGTAATAGTACGTGCTTTTAGAGATTATTTACGACCTGATATAAGAGAAATATTAATTGATGATAAGGATACATTAAATATAGCAAAAGAACACATTAATACTTTAGGTAGGCCAGATTTTATCAATAAAATTAAATTATATAATGGTGATATTCCATTATTTAGTCATTATCATATTGAATCACAAATTGAGTCAGCTTTTCAACGTAAAGTACTTTTACCATCTGGAGGATCAATTATAATTGACACAGCAGAAGCACTAACAGCAGTTGATATTAATTCAGCTAAATCAACAAAAGGATTAGATATAGAAGAAACTGCTTTTAATACTAATATAGAAGCAACTATTGAAATAGCTCGTCAATTAAGATTACGAGATTTAGGTGGATTAATTGTCATTGATTTTATTGATATGTCTAATTTTTCTCATCGTAGAGAGGTAGAAAATTCTTTAAAAGAAGCTGTTCGTATTGATCGAGCACGTATTCAAATAGGACGGATTTCTAGATTTGGATTATTAGAATTATCTAGACAACGTCTTAGCCCATCATTAAGAGAATCAAGTCATTATATTTGCCCTAGATGTAATGGTACAGGTCATATTAGAGATAATGAATCTTTATCTTTATCAATACTAAGATTAATAGAAGAAGAAGCTTTAAAAGAAAATACTTATGAAGTAAGAGCAATCGCTCCTGTACCAATTGCTTCTTATTTACTAAATGAAAAACGGGCAGAAGTAAGTGCAATTGAAAAAAGACAAGGAGGAGTACGAACTATAATAGTTCCAGATGATAAAATGCAAACTCCACATTTTATAGTATTAAGATTACGTAAGGGAGAAAAATTACCGAATGTAAACTATTTTTCTTCTAAATTATACACAATAAAAAATTTTCATTACTTAGATAATAAGATTATACTAAAATCAGATAGTAGTAAAATATCTCATATTAAATATAATAAAATTAATAACTTATCAAAATATAAAAATTATAATACATCAAATATTTCAAAAACTAAAAATTCTCTATTGAAAAAAAGATATTTTTGTAAAAAAATAAATTTATTGGTATTTTTTTTTAATTTTATTAAATGTGTATTTATTCGTATAAATAAATTAATTTGTTATAATAAAAATAAAAAATTAAGAAAAAAAAATAATTTTTGTAGTAAATATAAAAAATATAAAGTAATTAAATCATAAAAATAATACTTTTTAAAGTAAAAAAATATTAAAAATTATGAAATACAGTATTTTATTTATTAATAAAATTAATCCGGTCATATTTAATATTAGTTTTATATCTGTTAGATGGTATGGATTAATGTATATACTAGCGTTTTTTTATACTAGATATAAATTAATAAAGAAAAATAATAATCTGTTAATTGATAAATATAAATTAGATAATTTATTATACTATTGTTTTTTAGGTTTATTAATTGGTGGTAGGATAGGTTATATAATATTTTATAGTCCACACATAATAATATGTGATCCATTAATTTTATTTAAAGTTTGGAATGGAGGAATGTCATTCCATGGTGGATTAATTGGAGCTATTTTAGTAATAAAAATTTTCTCATGTAGAAATAATGTAAAATTTTTTTATTTAACTGATATTATTACTCCCACTATTCCATTTGGTTTAGGAATTGGTAGGTTAGGAAATTTTATTAATGGTGAGTTATGGGGAAAAATAATTAATAATTATGCTCCGTTAGCTGTAATATTTCCTAATGCTTATTATGATGATTTAATTGCATTATCATGTAATTATAAATTAAAACAATTTTTTTATTTTTATCATGCTTTACCAAGACATCCGTCACAATTATATGAATTTATTACTGAAGGTGTTTTGTTATTTTTTATAATCAAAATTTTAAAAAAATATTTTCAATTACCAGTTGGTAGTATTTCTGGCTTATTTTTAGTATGTTATAGTTTATTTCGTATTCTAGTAGAAAACTTTCGTCAATCCATTGATATTAATATATTTACTTATACTTTAAGTATTGGTCAGATATTATCTATACCTATGTTGATTATAGGTATAGTTATAATTATATATTCTTATATTATTAAGAATTAAAAAATCTAATTAGCAGGATATTTAATAACTAGTTATTTAATCTATTGATATGTTACATAATTGTAAGTCTGCCTTATAAGATGATCTAATTAGTGGCCCGCTAGCAACATAGCTAAAACCAATAATTAAAGCTTCCTTTTTAAGGAAAGAGAATTCTTTTTTACTGAAAAAACGTTTTACAGATATATGTTTATTTGTTGGTTGTAAGTATTGGCCTATAGTAAGTAAACTTACTCCATTATTATATAAATCGTACATAGTATTTATTATTTCTTCTAAAGTTTCACCTAATCCAACAATAATACTAGATTTAGTTGGTATGTTAGGATATCTAATTTTAAATAATCTTAATAATTTTAAAGAATTTATATAATTAAAACCAGGTTTGATAAAAGAATATAATCTTGGTACACTCTCGATATTATGACTAAATATATCTGGTAATGATTCTTTAAATAGATCTAATGCTATTTTTACACAATTACGAAAATCTGGTACTAATATTTCTATATTAGTCTTACTATTGTATTTTTTGATAGTATCAATACATTTAGCAAAATGACTAGCTCCACCGTCATATAAATCATCTCTATTAACAGAAGTAAGAACTACATGTTTTAATTTCATTTGATGTACAGCTTTAGCTAATCTATTTGGTTCATCATCATCAGGTTTATTAGGAAAACCATGTTTAACATTACAAAATTTACAATGACGAGTACATAAATTACCTAAAATTAAGAATGTAGCAACACCATGACTAAAACAATTAATAATATTAGGACAATTAGCAGCTTTACATATTGTATTAACACGATAATAGTTTATAATACTTTCAGTATTTTTTATATTGTTATATTCTTTCGGAACCTTAATTTTTAACCAATCAGGTTTATTTAGTGGGTAATTTTTATCTGTCATAACATAATAATATTATAAATAGTTATAATATTTAATATTACTAATATTAAGTATACTTAAAAATTCTTTTATTAATAATTTAGATATAATAAATAAATCTACATTAGATACAATATCATTTACTTGTGTCATATGTAGTTTACTATAACCACATGGATTTATGTAATTAAATGGTGTTAAATCCATTAATACATTTATAGCTATACCATGAGATGAACATCCTCTACTTATTCTCAATCCAATAGAACAGATTTTTTTTTTAATACATATATACCAGGCATGTTTTTAGAGAAGTAAGAATATATTCCTATTTTTTTCAGAGTATTAATTACTATATAATTTAATATATGAATAAAATAATTAACACTAATTTTTCTTCGATGTAAGTCTATTAATACATACATAATTTGTTGTCCTGGACCATGAAATGTAATTTTACCACCCCGATCAGCTTTAATAACTGGAATATTATGTATAGCTAACCCATAATTATTATAATAATTATAACCATACGTAAATACTGGATAATGTTGTAGTAACCAAACTTCGTCAACAGTATTACAATTACGATTTTTAGTTAATGTTTGCATCAATGATAAAATTTTTTTGTACGGCTGTAGTCCAAATTTTCTTATAATTATAGTATTTGATAACATTTAGTGTCTAATCTAGATGATTAACAAAATATAAACATAACATAAAAACAACATCACTAGTAAATATAAAAACTAAGTGCTATTAGAAATTAATTATAATATATCAGAATTACTAATCTAATAATATTGATAAGAAATAGTTTATTTCCACAATATTTTATATCAATTTCCATATTATAAATTATATTAATAATATCTTTGATCTTTTTATAATTATAACATAAATTATAACTAATGTTATCATTATTTTTTGTTATATATAATTGACTATTATTAATAATTGATACTATCTTATTTTGTATTATACGAATTAATATACCTGCTTCTTCTTGATAATTAAATAATAATTTCATAACACTAATTATGTTCATATCTTTCTTTGTAAATAAAGAATTAATTGCTTTATTTAATTTATAAAAATCTTTATTATTTTTATACAGATAAACATTGATATCATCAATATTAATATTATAATTATCTGGATACGCTATTTTTAATACTTTTATTAAATTAATTATGAATTCTAGATCGAAATTATATAATTTTTCTAAATATTTAAAACAATATTTATTTAATATAACATGATTATTATAAGAATAAAATTTTAGCCAATTACATAGTCTGTTTTTAGGTATGATATTACAATCTACTATCAATACATTCGTTAAATTATATTTAGAATAATTAATTATGTTACTATAATCATCTTGACAGTATAGTACGATACGTAATTTAATATTTACTAATTTAGTACATAATAATATAAATTCTTTTTTTAAATTATTTTCATAAACATGATTTATCATAATAATAAAACATTGTTTATGACTAAATAAATCATTTGTTTTAAATAAATTAATTATATTATGAAAATTATTATTACATACTATTTGTAAATTATTATGTATAAAAAAATTCTTTCTATAAAAATAATATTTAATGTAATCTTTAGTTTCTTGTATTAAAGAATAATCATTTCCGACTAAAATATACAATAAATATTTATCGTATTTTATATACTTAATTAAGTGCTCTGGATAAATTAATTTCATTAATTAATAATATTAAATTAAATATAACTTATAATATGCAACAATAGTTTTTCAGCTATTTCTTGATACAATTTATGTTTTAAAGGTAAATTATTTTTTATTTTTTCTAAACATATAAAATCATAACTACCGATTAGTGTATGACTGACTTTAATAACTTTACAAATAATTCTATCAGATAATATTAACTTAATACTAACATATAACGATATATTAATATAATTTTTATCTATATGACAAATAGTTAAATTATTAGTTAAATTATCAATAATTAATTCTGGTATATTACTATTATAATTATCAGTAATTACTATATTATATAAATTAAATTCTCTAAATATAATTTTCATAAATAAATTATTATAACTATTACTATTAATATTAATATACCTTGTTTTGTCAATTATAAAACTAATATTTGAAGAACAACCAAAAATCAAAATTGAGGAAAACATCAGTAATAAATATTTTTTCATTTTTAAATAACTATATTTATTAATTTATTACATAAAAAAATAATATTTTTAATTTTAAAAATATTTATATTTTTTTTAGATAAGTATTTATTATACAGTAAATTATAAACTAATTCTTGACTTGAGTTAACCGGAACATTAATTTTTCCCTTAAACTTACCATTTATCTGGAAAATAATATTAATATTATTTAGTGTTAACGCTTCTTTGTCTATACAAGGCCAATCAGAATAATCAATATTATTTTTATTACCTAAAATTTTCCATAGTACAAAACAAATATGTGGAGCAAACGGATACAATAATTTTATTAATGTGTATAGTCCTTCTTTTAAAACATTAATATTATTTATAATTTTATTATTACTATACTTTAGTAGTGTATTAGTTAACTTCATTAATTCACTAATAGTGGTATTAAACGTCTGTTTTTTTTCTATATCATAAGTAACTTTATGTATAGTGGAATGTATTTGGTATCTTATTAATTTATGATTAGTTTTTAAAATATTAGAATAATTACTATTTGATTTTCTTAATTTAATATAACAATATGTTAGAGTCCATACTTTCTTTAAAAAACGATTAATTCCTATAATACCCGATTCACACCAAACTAAAGGCATAGTGGCAGGAGCAGCAAACATTAAAAACAGTCTTAAAGAATCAGCACCATATTTATTAATTATTTTTATTGGATCTATACCATTATTTTTTGATTTGGACATCTTAACTAAACCAGCATACTTTAATTTATTACCATATATGTCATTAGCTGATATTATATTTCCATCATTATTATAATGTACTTTTACTTTATCTGGAGAAACCCAAATTTTTTTATTCTTACTAGAAATATAGTAAAAAGCATTAGATAATACCATCCCTTGACATAATAATTTTTTTACAGGTTCATTACAATTAACTAATTTTGCGTCACGCATTAATTTATGATAAAAACGAAAATATATCAAATGCATAGTAGCATGTTCAATTCCTCCAATATACTGATCAATTGGTAACCAATAATTAGCAGCTGTACTATCTACCATACCTAAATTATAATTTGGACAAGTATAACGAATATAGTACCATGATGATTCCATAAATGTATCAAATGTATCTGTTTCTCTTAAAGCTAATTTATTATTGTAACTAATTTTATACCATTTTGGATTAAGTAATGGATTATCATATTTATTATTTTTAGGTAGTATAACTGGTATTTGACTATATGGTACTGGTATAATATTTTTGTTTATAGTCATCATAGGTATTGGTACACCCCAGTAACGTTGTCTAGAAATACACCAATCATGTATACGGTATAATATTTTTCTTTTGATATAACCATGTTTTAATAGAAAATTAGTAATATTTAATTTACTTTTACCATATTTTAAACTATTTAATTCTTTATTTTTCTTAGTTATAGTTTTTGTTAAATTATACTTATTTGCAAACATTAAATCATATTCATTATTACTAGGAATTAACATACTACTATTGGTAGTATTAGTTAATATATTATTTACTAACCATATAGGTATATGTTGCTTATTTATTGGATGTATAGCATACATTTCGGTAGGAATTCCAACTTGATCACAATTAGATATATTAGAATATAGTTTATGTTTATTGATAAAATCTTTAATAGATTGAGATAGTAAAAATTTTTTATCTAGAAAATATTTTATATTAATTAATATACAAGTTACTTTCATAATATTATCTATACTATTAGTGTAAGATTTTATATAATTTTCACTATTAAGAATTTTAAACTTAATTTCAAAACCTTTTGTTTTTCCTATCCAATTACGTTGCATATTCTTTACTTCTATTGGCCAATCATGTAATGTATCTAAACTACTAAGTAACTCATCTGCATAATTAGTAATTTTTAAAAACCATTGAGATATATTTTTATAAGTAACTACTGTATTACAACGCCAACAACGATTATCAATAACTTGTTCATTAGCCAAGACAGTTTTATCATTTGAACACCAATTAACTATTGATTTTTTTTTATATGCTAACTTTTTATTATATAAATATAAAAAAAATAATTGTTCCCAACGATAATATTCTGGTTTACAAGTAATTATTTCTCTACTCCAATCATAACTAAATCCTAACATTTTTAATTGTCTTTTCATGTAAAGAATATTTTTATATGTCCATTCTTCTGGCTTAACTTTATTTTTTATAGCTGCTTCTTCTGCTGGTAAACCAAAAGAATCCCAACCTATAGGATATAAGACATTTTTTCCTAACATACGATGGTAACGTGATATAATATCACCAATTGTATAGTTACGTATGTGACCTATATGTAGATTCCCAGAAGGATACGGTAGCATAGATAAACAATAATATTTTTCTTTATTAACATCTTCATTAACTTTAAATATATTATTTATTTGCCAATATTTTTGTACAATATGTTCTATTTCTTTATGATTATATTCATTAAACATAATATCTTAATTAATATACTTTTTATGTAAATAAATTAATGTTACTCTAAAATAATAAAATATTAGTTAATATATATGCTAAAATCTTTAGAGAGAGAATAATACTACTTAATAAAAATAATTTTAATAAAAACTAATATAAATATAAACTAGTATTTTAAGTTATTCAAAATATCTTTTTCCAAATTCATCATGATTATACTATTTTTTTTAGAATTATGACTATAATTTAATAAATGTAGTAATCCATGAATTAACATATGTGCATAATGCATTTCTAATTTTTTATTTAACTTAACTGACTCATACTCAATTACTTGCCAACATATTATAATATCACCTATTATAGGAATCATAACCTCTTTTACAGGAACAAATGGAAATACTAATACATTAGTCAAATTATTTAAATTTCTATACTTTTTATTTAGAAAATATATTATAGATCTACTAACAATAATTACATTAACATGTATACTATGTAATAGTATTGGTAATATACTGTTAAGCCAATATCTAATTTTTTTATTTGATGGTAAATTAATTGGTCTTTTTCCTAAAATTAGAATTTCAGATATTATCTTATACATTTTATATTTTTAATAAATTATAAATACACTTCATAATACTATATGATCATAGTATTTTACTATTTATTAATAAAAAATAAAAATAATTAAATTAATTAATTTTTAATAATTTTAGTATTAAAATGTATAATAAAATACATGATATTTTTATAATCTGTAGTATTACTATAATTATGTATTTAGCTTTATCTATTAAAATTAAACAAATTTAAAATAAAATTAATTAATCATAATTATAACTATTATAATAATTACTATAATACATATAAAATAACGACTTCTAATTATCCTTCTAGATTTTTTAAAAAAAGATTAATTTTTTAGTAAAGTATTAATATAAAAAAATTAGAAGTACAGAAAAATAATAACTTAAAATTATCATTTGATTATAATATTCTAAAGCTAAAAGAATTAGGTTTTATAACAGAAAATAATATATTTTAAGAAATACTATTAAGTATATTCCTAAAGTACAGAGAGGAAATATTAATTAACGTTGATTTTAATTATAAGTTTAATAAATAAGAAATACTACTAAATAATGATATTTTTTATTCTAATATGATAAATTATTATCATTGGTTAAAAAACAATTAAATAAATAGTTATGTTTATTAATTATAAACTATTTTTAGTAAAAATCAATAGTACTGTATGGTAAGAATTTTATTTTGATAATTTAAAATTATTTTTACCACTATTAAGTAATTAATCATTATTAATTTGGTATAGATACCAATTAGTTATTAACTATTTATAGTTTATTAACAAATTAATTATCTAGCTAGATAAAAAAATTTTTTCTAAAAGATTAGGTAATTTTGAGATACTTAATAAATCATCTTTACCTATAAAATAATGATAACAAAAAAATTAATATTATTTAATTATATATCAACAAACAATATCTATATTATTTACTCATTAGTCTAATATTAATTATAATATAAATATACTATCTAATTAACAAATAATTATAATAGTAATTACTATAATTTGTCCCCATTAATTTACTATTACAAGATTCTTTATTTGTATAAAAATTTATCAATGGAAGTTAGTATTAATTTAATATATAACATTTTTAAAAGTAATTCTTATGTATTAAGAAAGATTATGAATTAATAATAATTTTATAAAAAAATAATTACAAAATACATTTTTGATTTATATTTAATTTAAATTAATAAGTAATTAGCTACGACAGGATTCGAACCTGTACCATCAGCGTTATGAATGCTGTGCTCTAACCAAATAAGCTACGTAGCCAAATTATAAGTCTGGGGTACCAGGATTCGAACCTGGGATGATGGGATCAAAACCCATTGCCTTTCCTCTTGGCTATACCCCAATAAGTAAACTAATACATACTATACTTATGCGGAAGACGAGATTTGAACTCGTACACCAAAAAAAATAGTACCAGAACCTAAATCTGGTGCGTCTACCAATTTCGCCACTTCCGCCTTAATAAATAAAACTATAATAAATTTAGAATTTTATTATTATATTAATAATATAATTCGTAATTAATTAAATTTTTAAAAGTACATTACATGTGTATTATAATTATAATACTTAATGTAATACAATTAAAACAGTACCATTAATAATTTATAGTATATAATAAATATATAGGAATAATATTAAATATGAAAGATTTTAGTAAAAAAAATTTTATTTATAATATTATAAATAATGATATATTAAAGAATAAATACAAAATAATACATACTAGATTTTCTCCAGAACCAAATGGTTACTTACATATAGGTCATATAAAATCAATATATTTAAATTTTAGTATTGCTAGAAATTACGTTGGTCAATTTAATTTAAGATTTGATGATACTAATCCGGATAATGAAAAATTAAAATTTATTCATTCTATAATAAATGATATAAAGTGGTTAGGATGTTTTTACTATAAAAAAATTTTTTATGCATCAAACTATTTTTCTCAGATGTATAATTATGCAATTGAATTAATAAATAAAAATTTAGCTTATGTTGATCTGTTAAGTAAAGAAGAAATAAAAAACTATAGGGGTACACTAACAAAACCAGGAATAGATAGCCCTTATAGAAATCAAAGTAAAAAAAATAACTTAATTTTATTTAAGAAGATGCGTTGTGGTGATTTTAACCAAGGAACAGCTTGTCTAAGAGCAAAAATAGATATGAAATCACCATGCTTAATTATGCGGGATCCAGTATTATATAGAATAAAATATATTAATCATCATCAAACTAATAATGACTGGTGTATATATCCAACATATGATTTTGCTCACTGTATATCTGATGCAATTGAAGGTATAACACACTCTTTATGTACTTCAGAATTTATAGAAAATAGAAAATTATATAATTGGATATTAAAAAACATATCAATTAATCATTATCCTAAACAATATGAATTTGCTCCATTAAATTTATCGTATCATGTATTATCAAAAAGAAAACTAAAAATATTAGTAAATAAAAAAATCGTTAATGGATGGGATGATCCTAGAATGCCTACTATAGCTGGATTAAGACGTCGAGGTTACACCGCAAATTCCTTAATAGAGTTTTGTAAACTTATTGGTGTGACTAAACAAAATAGTTTAATTAATATAAAACTATTAGAATATTGTATTAATAAAGAACTAAATATTAGTGCTCCAAGAATTATGGCTGTAATAGATCCATTACTATTAATCATAAATAGTTTACCAAAAGATTATTATATGCATATTGACGCACCAAATCATCCTAATAATCCTAACATGGGAAAAAAAGATATAATACTAACTAGAGAAATATATATAGATAAAAAAGATTTTAGTGAATTTTATACTAAAAGTTTTAAAAAATTAACTTTATTTAAAAAAGTAAAATTAAGATACTCTTACGTAGTAAGAGCATATAAAATCTTAAAAAGAAATAATAAAATAGTAGCTATTTTATGTAATCATGAAAAGTATCAAACAAATAAGAATTATAAAAATAAAATAAGCGTTATACACTGGGTATCTAAAGATTATAGTCTACCTGCAGAATTTAGATTATATGAAAATTTATTTAATACAGCCAATGTAGAAAATAAAGTAAATTTCATTTCATATATAAACAAAAATTCATTAATTATTAAGCATGGATTTATAGAAAAAAATATTAATATAGATTCAAACAATACTTTTCAATTTGAAAGAGAAGGATATTTTTGTTTAGATAAAAACCATTTAGGTAAATCGCCAATAGTATTTAATAGAATAACTAATATGAGAAAACAAAACTAATTTAACTTTATTATAAAACTAAATCAATTTTCATTTCTTTTAACACTTGTCTAATCCATATATCTATTCTATTAATAGATAATTCTGATTGTCTATCTTCATCTAATGCTAAGCCAATAAAATAATCCTTGTTTAATAAACCTTTAGAAGATTCAAAATTATAGCCTTTAACAGACCAATAACCACATAAATTTGCGTTATTCTGTTTAACAATATTTCCTATTATTCCTATTGCATCACAAAAATATTGTGGATAATCTTCTTGATCTCCACAACCAAATATTGCAACATTCTTTTTGGAAAAATTAATTTCTTTTAATATTGGTATAAAGTCATCCCAATCACACTGTACTTCTCCATAATACCAGGTAGGTACCCCAAATATTAAATTATCGTACTTCTCTAGATCACTTTTTTTACTATCAGCTATATCAAATAAATCACTATTATCTTTACCTAATTTATTATGAATAATATTAGCTACATTCTCAGTATTACCTGTATCACTACCAAAAAAAATACCTATATTCATAACACCTTCCATTAAAGAATTAAAGTAACACATATTATATTAATTTATCTTAAATTGTCAAATATATAATAATTTTTTCAATAAAAATTAATTAAAATTGAAAATTATATTATTATTGTATATAATAATAAAATATGATAGATAATATTGAACTTGAAAAATTTATTGATAACAAATTAAAAAGTCATAGTGTATATGATCCTTATTCTGTTAATGGATTACAGGTAGAAGGAAGGAGAAGAGTAAATAAAATAGTTACTGGTGTAACCATTTGTCAAAAACTAATAGATCATGCCATCAAGTTAAATGCAAATGCTATAATTGTTCATCATGGTTTATTTAGACCTAAAGATAACTTAAAAGTTATTGGTATGATGTCTAATAGACTAAAATTATTACTAACTAATAATATTAATTTGTATGCATGGCATATACCATTAGATATTCATTTAGAATTAGGTAATAATGTACAATTTGCTAAGTTGTTAGATATTGACATTATTGGTAATTTAAATAATTTAGTAATGTATGGAAGTTTTAATAAAAAAATTACAAGTAACGAATTACATTTAATATTAACTAATAAATTAAATTGTAATATTATACACTATAATTATAATAATAATCTAATTAATGAAGTAGCATGGTGTACTGGTAGTGGACATAATTATATTGAGTTAGTTGCTAGATCTGGAATAAAATGTTTTATAACAGGTAATGTATCTGGAAATACTATATATTATTCTCAAGAATATAATATGAATTTTTATGCAGCTGAGCATGATAGTACTGAAATTGGTGGTATTTATGCTCTTAGTAGTTGGTTAAGAAAAAAAAATTTTGATGTTACATTTATTAATTTATCTACTAAAAATAATAAAAAATAAATTACAATCAGTTGTTCTATTTATTAAATAAAAAATAATTATCTTTTATCATTAAGCATAACTTTTATTAAAGTTATTTAATTAAATAAGAAAGCAAAATATCAAACTAATAATTAAATTATGAAAAATTGTAAATACTTAATTTACACAAAAGTATTAAATTTAATTAATAATTTTCGTTTTTATGGATATAAGTTAGCTAATCTAAATCCATTAAATTTATGTAATAAACCACTAATACCAGAACTAAATATAAATTACTATAAATTTACCAATCTAGAGTTACAATCAACAGTATGTATTAATAATAAAAAAATAAAAATAATTAACTTATATAAGTTAATGAAAAAAATATATTGTAATTCAATTGGTATTGAATATATGTATATAAATAATAAAGTACAGAAATTATGGATTCAGAAATATTTAGAAAAAAATAATAATTTAATAATATTAAATAATGAAAAGAAAATAAAATTACTAGAGGATTTAATTATTACAGAAAAATTTGAACATTATTTAAATCATATGTTTCCTAAAGTAAAAAGATTTTCTTTAGAAGGTGTTGATGTATTAATACCAATGTTAAAAGAAGTTATATATTATGCTAGCATGAATAATTTTAATGAAATAATACTAGGTATGAGTCATAGAGGTAGATTAAATGTATTAGTAAATGTATTTGGTAAAGATATCAAGAATATAATCAATGAATTTAATAACGAAATTAATACTAATGATGTAAAATATCATCAAGGATTTTTTTCTAAATTAAAATTTAATAGTAAAATAATAAAATTAAGTTTATTATTTAACCCATCTCATTTAGAGATTATTTATCCAGTAATAATGGGATTAACTAGATCACGTATTGATAAAATTGATAATTGTAATATAATTCCAATAATAATACATGGTGATTTAGCTATTAGTGGTCAAGGTATTGTTCAAGAAACTATTAATATGTTAAAAATTAATGGTTACAGTAATAATGGTACGTTGCATATTATTATAAATAATCAAATAGGGTTTACAACCTCTAATATTTTTAATGCTTCTAATTATTGTTGTGCTGATATTGCAAAAATAATACAATCACCAATTATTCACGTTAATGCTGATGATCCAGAAGCTTCATTATTTGTAATTAAGTTTGCGTTAGCATTTTGTTTTACTTTTAAACAAGATGTTATGATTAATTTAGTTTGTTATCGTAGAAATGGACATAATGAAATTGATGATCCTAGTGTTACACAACCAATAATGTATAAAAAAATTAATAACCATCCATCTGTAATTAGGTTATATTTTAATAAGTTAAAGAAAAATAATATTTTAAATTCCCAACATAAAAATATGCTAAAATTAAGTTATTTAAAAATAATAGCAAATAATAAATTTTATAAAAACTATACTATAAACAATGAATATTTTAATAAAATCAAAGAAAAAAATATTTATAACTCCAAAAAAGATATTAATCATTTAATTTATCTAAATAATATAATTAATAAAATACCAAATAATATTGTTTTACAACCGTTAGTAAAAAAAATATATCAAAATCGTAGTCATCAAGTAAATGAAAAAAAATTATTTGATTGGGGTAATGCTGAATTATTAGCTTATGCTACTATAATAGATCTAGGTATTTCTATTAGATTATCTGGAGAAGATGTAATAAGAGGAACGTTTTTTCAAAGACATATTTCAGTATATGATCAAAATAATGGTAATATATATACTCCATTATCTAATATAAATAACAATAAATTCCAAGTATGGAATTCACCATTGTCAGAAGAATCTGTATTAGCTTTTGAATATGGTTATTCTATTTTTAATAAACCGTACACATTAGTTATTTGGGAGGCACAATTCGGTGATTTTGCTAATGGAGCTCAAATAGTTATTGATCAATTTATTAGCTCCGGTGAACATAAATGGGGTATAATGTGCGGGTTAGTAATGTTTTTACCTCATGGTTATGAAGGTAGTGGTCCGGAACATTCTTCTGCTCGTATAGAACGATACTTACAACTTTGTGCTTTAAATAATATGAAAGTATGTGCGCCCACTACTACTTCTCAAATATATCATTTGTTATGTACACAAGCAATTAATAATATTAATAAACCATTAGTATTAATTTATCCAAAATCATTAATAGGAAATAAATTATCATATTCACCACTGATAGAATTAGCTTCTAGTAAATTTAATAAAGTTATAGATGAGATAGATAATATTAATACAGATAAAATAAGAAAAGTTATTATATGCGTTGGTAAAATATATTATGAGCTACTAAATTTAAGAAGAAAAAAAAATAAAAATTATATTGCAATTATACGTATAGAACAGTTATATCCATTTCCTACAAAAATACTTAGTAGTATTATAAAAAAATATGAATATATTAATTCTTTTATTTGGTGCCAAGAAGAACCAAAAAATCAAGGAGCTTGGTTATACTGTAAAAATTTTTTAGTTAAAATATTAGGTTATAATAACATACAATATGTAGGACGTTCTCATTCAGCTACTACTGCAGAAGGTAATTTAAAAACACATAAAATAGTACAAGATAAATTACTTAATGAAGCAATAAATTAAGAATAATAGGATATTGGTATGAGTATTATAAACATAACTGTACCTGAGTTACCAGAATCAATTAATAACGCTACGATAATAACATGGCATAAAAATATTGGTGATTATATAAATTATAATGATGTTATTGTAGAAATAGAAACAGATAAAGTAATATTAGAAGTACCAGCAAAAACTAATGGTATATTAATTGATATTAAATTAAAAACAGGATCTATTGTTTTTTCTAAACAAGTTATAGGAACGATAGATTCATCTATTAGTAATAATAGGATACAAGCCAATAATAAATTTCTTGATGAGAATGATATACGTAATGTAATTATAAATAAGTTAAGTAGTAATTTTAGCCCATCAGTTAGACGATTAATAAATAAACATAATATAGATATCAATAATATTATTAATAAAAATAAAATAACTAGAAAAAAAAATATAAATTTAACACATAAACGTACTATAAAATATATACCTATATCTAATTTACGTAGAAGAATATCAGAAAAATTAATGAAAGCGAAAAGTAATACTGCTATGGTTACTACTTTTAATGAAATTAATATGAAACCATTAATTGATATAAAAAAAAGATATGGTAAAGATTTTAAATCTATACACGGTATAAAATTAGGATTTATGCCTTTTTATTTAAAAGCAACAGTTGAAGCGTTAAAATTAATTCCAGAAATTAATGCTTTTGTCAGTAACAATAATATTGGATACTATAATTATTTTGATATTAATATAGCTATGTCAACAAAAAATGGTTTAGTTACTCCTATTATTAAAAATGTTGATAAACTAAGTATTTGTAAAATTGAAAAAATAATAAAACAGTTATCTTTTAAAAGCAAAATAAATAAATTAACATCAAAAGATCTAATTAATGGTAATTTTACTATTACTAATGGTGGTGTGTTTGGATCATTAATGTCAACTCCAATTATTAATATACCACAAATTGGTATTTTAGGACTACATACTATTAAAGATAGAACAGTAGTAATAAATAAAAAAATTATTATTTTACCTATGATGTATGTCGCTTTATCATATGATCACAAAATTATAGACGGCAAGGAAGCTATTAAGTTTCTACTAAAAATAAAAGATATTATAGAAAATCCAATAAAATTATTATTTAATTTTTAAACAGATTCTATCAATAAAAAATAGTAAATTTTATATAGCATAAACATTGTATTTACTAACTACAAAAGTTTTTGATATAATATTTAATCTATTGTAGTAATTTTGGGTCGTTAGCTCAGTTGGTAGAGCAGTTGACTTTTAATCAATTGGTCACAGGTTCAAATCCTGTACGACCCATATTTAAAAATAAATACTAATTTTTATAACCAAAATCGTATGCTAATACCAAAAAAAACTATTGCAATATTATTTGGTGGTCAATCCACTGAATACAAAATATCATTGTACTCTGTTATTTATTTAATAAGAGCAATAGATAAGAATAAATATAATATTTTATTAATTAAAATAAATAAATTAGGAAAATGGTATTTATGTGATATTAACAATATATTAAATGAGAATAAATTATTATTAAAAAATCAAATAGCAATTATTTTAGGTAATAAATATAATTTAATTAATACTAAGAATAATACATTGTTACCAAAAATAGATGTAGTATTTCCAATATTACATGGTTTTTACGGAGAAAGTGGATCCGTTCAAGGTCTATTAAATTTATTAAATATCCCATATGTAAGTACTGACATTATTGGATCATCAATTTGTATTGACAAAGATATAACAAAACGGTTATTAAAAAAACTAAATATTAATGTAACACCATTTATCACATTATATAAAGATAGTTATATACCTAGTTTTTATAATATTACCAAAAAATTAAAATTACCATGGTTTGTTAAACCAGCTAGACACGGTTCATCAATTGGTATTAGCAAAATAAATAATGAATATGAATTTATTAATGCACTAAAACTAGCATTTAATTTAGACAAAAAAATTTTAGTAGAACAGTTAGTAAATGCTAGAGAAATCGAAATAGGAATTATAGGTAATAAGTTTCCTAAAGTTAGTGCTTGTGGGGAAATTATTACTAATAATAATTTTTATTCGTATTATGATAAGTATATAAATAATAAAAAAATTAAATTGATTATACCAGCTAAATTAAATACTACTATAGTAAAAAAAATTAAGAAATTAGCAATTAAAATATATTTACTATTAGGATGTAATATTATGGCAAGAATAGACTTTTTTTTACAAAAAAATAATAATATAATAGTTAATGAGATTAATACTATCCCAGGATTTACTAATGATAGTATGTTTCCAAAATTATTTATGGCAAAAGGTCTAAGTTATAGTAAATTAATAGATCAATTAATATTATTAGCTATACAAAGACATAAATCAAAAACTATTATGTTATAATAAAATTACTATTAACATTTAGAGATTTTTGTATAGCATTAGTTAATATTTTAAGCGCTGATTGCCTAATAATGTATGGAGGCATAACATATATTAATTTGTTAAATGGTCTTATCCAAACACCGTACTTAATAAACCAACGTTGAATATTAGCAATATTTATTTTATATTTGGTTTCAACTACTCCAATAGCTCCTAAAATCCTTACATCTATTACCATTTCATGATTTATTAGAGGGAGTAAGTCTTTTTTTAATTGTTTATTAATCATAAATACACATTTTTTCCAATTGTACTGATTTAATAATTTTAAACTAGCATTAGCAGCTACACAAGCTAATGGATTTCCCATAAATGTTGGTCCGTGCATTAAACATTTAGTTTCATTATTACTAATAATATTAGCAATTTTTTTATTAGTAATAGTTGCAGCTAATGTTATGGTACCTCCAGTTAAAGCTTTACCGACACATAAAATATCTGGTACAATTTTTGCATGATTACAAGCAAACAATTTACCAGTACGTCCAAAACCAGTAGCTATCTCATCTGCAATAAGTAAAATATTATATTTATTACATAATTCACGTATATGTACTAAATATTGAGGATGATAAAAATACATACCTCCAGCGCCTTGTACAATAGGTTCTAAAATAACTGCAGCTATACAATGATGATTTAATTTTATTATATTATCTAAATGACTAGTATCGTTAGTCCAAATGTCGTTGAAACGATATTTAGAAATATCAACAAATAATTGACTAGAAAAATAATTTCTATAAATTCTATGCATAGAATTATAAGGATCAGATACTGACATTGCTCCAAATGTATCACCATGATAACCATGATATAATGCTATAAATTTATTTTTTGATATTTTTAAAGAATGCCAATACTGTAATGCCATTTTAATTGCTATTTCTACAGAAACTGATCCAGAATCAGCTAGAAATACACAATTTAGATTACCTGGAGTTATCTTAATAAGTCTTTTACATAATTTAATAGCAGGTATATGAGTTATACCTCCAAACATAACATGAGACATGTGTTTAATTTGTTTTATTAAAGCATTATTTATTACCGGATGATTATATCCGTGAATTGCTGACCACCATGAAGACATACCATCAATTAATTTTTTTCCATTACTTAATACTAATTTATAGCTATAAGCGTAATTAATTTGATATGTAGGTAATGGATTACTCATAGATGAGTATGGATGCCATATATATTTTCTGTCAAATTTTAGGTTACTAATGTTCATTTTTTTCTATTTTATTAAAAATAAATAATGTATAATTTTAATTAATTAAAAAAATTAAATTACTTAACTTACTATATAGGTAAATATCATGTCAACTAATCAATTATGGACTATAGATAAAATTAAAAAAATTATAAATAAACCATTTTTTGATCTGTTATTTATTGCACAAAATATTCACCGTAAAAATTTTATTGCTAATAAAATACAAATTAGTACTTTAATGTCAATTAAAACTGGGTTGTGTCCAGAAGATTGTAAATATTGTGCTCAAAGTGCCAGAAATAATACAGGATTAAAAAATCAACAATTAGTTAAGTTAGAACAGGTAATTAATGCAGCAAAAAAAGCTAAAAAATCTGGCGCAACTAGATTTTGTATGGGTGCTGCTTGGAGAAATCCTAATGATCGTGATATGCCATTATTAGAACAGATGATAAAAAATGTTAAAGATATTGGATTAGAAACATGTATGACTTTAGGTATGTTAAGTGAACAACAAGCTAACAGATTAGCTAAAGCAGGATTAGATTTTTATAATCATAATTTAGATACTTCTCCTGAATTTTATCATAATATTACTACCACCCATAGTTATCAAGATAGATTAAATTCTTTAGATATAGTAAGAAAAGCTAATATAAAAATATGTTCTGGAGGTATTTTAGGATTAGGTGAAACCATAGATGATCGTATTAATTTATTGTTACAGTTAGCTAATTTACCTAAACAACCAGAGAGTATTCCTATTAATATGTTAGTTAAAATTAAAGGTACTCCTTTAGCTAATAATAATAATATTGATCCATTTGAATTTATTCGTATAGTAGCTACTACAAGAATTATAATGCCAAAATCTTATATACGTTTAGCTGCTGGGCGGGAATATATGAACGAACAAACACAAGCATTATGTTTTATTGCTGGAGCAAATTCAATATTTTATGGTGAAAAATTACTTACTACATCTAATCCATCATGTAAACGAGATAGATTACTATTTAATAAATTAAATATAGTAACAGAATCCAATTTAATTAATACTGTAAGTGAACAACAATCATTTAATGATAAATATTATGATGCTTCGATATAATAATTATAATTGGTTAAGTAAATTTAAAAAAGTAATAACTAAAAGAAAAGAATTATTAATTTATAGATATAGGCAATCTATTACTAATAGTAATGCTCGTCTAATTACATTCTTAAATAAGAAATATATTAATTTTTCTAGTAATAATTATTTAGGTTTATCAAATCATCCACATATAATATCATCTTATCAAAATGAAATTAAAGTTAGTGGAGTTAGTACTAGTAGTTCTGGTCACATCATCGGGTATAGTATCAAACATAAAATGTTAGAAAAAAAATTAGCTAACTTATTAGGTTATCCAAATGCAATATTATTTAATTCTGGATTTGATGCTAACCAAGCTATTATTAGCACGATTATAAGTAAAAATGATTGTGTTATTGCAGATCGACTAACGCATGCTTCAATAATATCAGCAGTTATGCAATCACCAGGAACTTTAAAAAGATTTCGTCATAATGATATATTATCATTGGCTAAAATATTAGAAACAACAAATAAATTTGATAATAGATTGATAGTAACAGAAGGTGTTTTTAGCATGGATGGTGATCAAGCACCATTACAAGATATTATAATTCGTGCCAAAGCTACTAATAGTTGGGTCATGATTGATGATGCTCATGGATTTGGAATTATTGGTAGAAATGGAATAGGTAGTACTTACTTAAGTAATTATAAGCCTGAAATACTAGTTATTACTTTTAGTAAAGCAATAGGAGTAAATGGAGCAGCAATATTATGTAAATATAAAATATTAGCAGATTACTTAATTCAGTGTGCCCGTCAATTAATATATAGTACATCATTATCTATTGCTCAAATTAGTGCAATTGATACAGCTATAACAATTATGCAGGATAGTAATTATTTAAGAAAAAGATTAAGACGTAATATTCAAAGATTTAAAAGTGGGATAAAAAAATTAAAATTACAACTAATTCCATCTAATACGGCAATTCAATCTATTATATTTAATGATACTAGACATGTTATTAATCTAGTTAGAAAAGCACGTAAATATGGTATATGGTTAAATGCTATTAGACCACCAACAGTACCATTATTTTCATCAAGAATACGTGTTACGATTACCGCAATGCACAGAAAACATGACATAGACAATTTATTAAAATTATTATCGTTATTTTAATAATAAATATGAATAAACATAAAATAAAAATTGCTAATACTTTTAGTAAATCAGCAAAATATTATGATCAATATGCTTATTTACAACGTAAGTGTGGTAATACACTATGTAACTTATTAGGATTAGTTCATAAACAATATTTATTAGATGCAGGATGTGGTACTGGATGGTTTAGTAAATATTGGAAGTTATATAATAATAGTATAATTGCCTTAGACATTTCTCCAGGTATGATTATGTATGCTAAAAGAAATAAGTCAGCTCATATGTATTTATTAGGTGATATTGAACAATTACCGTTGATGAATTCATCAATTGATATTATATATAGTAATTTAGCAGTACAATGGTGCATTAGTTTAGAATCAGTATTATTAGAATTTTTTAGAGTATTAAAACCAGGTGGTAAATTAGCATTATCTACTTTAGCTAATGGTTCTCTTATTGAATTAAAACAAGCATGGAGTAAAATAGATGATAACGTACATGTAAATAAATTTTTATCTATAAAAAGTATATCTAATATATTTAGTATTTATCGTCATAATATTTTTACCAAAACATATAGAATTTATCATAATAAATTATTAAACTTATTAAGAGGAATTAAAGGTGTTGGTGCTAATTATTTATATAGTAGAAACACATTTGGATTAACTGGTAGTAACAAATTAAAATTACTAGAAAAATATTGGCCTAATAAAAATAATAAATTGTTATCATTAAGTTATCAAGTAGTTTATGGTATATTATATTATGACTAAAATTTTCTTTATTACTGGTACTGATACGAATGTTGGTAAAACCATAGTATCTTGTGCTTTATTAAAAATAGCCAATGACTATGGTTATAATACAGTTGGTTATAAACCAATTGCTACAAGTAATGTTAATGATAAATTTAATAGTGATATATCATTATTATCACACTATAGTAGTGTAAAATTAAATTATAATATTATTAATCCGTTTTCTTTTCAACAGTGTACTGCTCCAAACATAGCAAGTTGTATTGAGAAAGTAAAAATTAGTTTAGATAAAATATCTAGTAATTTAAATATAATAACTAATTTAGCAAATTTTATAATAATAGAAGGTGCTGGAGGATGGTTAACTCCTATTGATGATAACTATAATTATAGCGATTGGGTTATTAGTCAAAAATTATCTGTAATTATGGTCGTTAAAATAAAATTAGGTTGTATTAATCATTCATTACTAACAAATTTAGCTATTAAAACACATAAACTAAATTTAATTGGTTGGATTGCTAATTGTGGAGTATCAGATATTCCATTCAAAATAGAATATATAAACACAATTAAACATAAATTATCTGCTCCCCTAATAGGAATAATACCTAAATTAACTGGTAGTGAACAACATAAACCACATATAGCAAGTAATTTTTTAGAAAAAAACTTAATATTATAAGTTTTTTTATGTTTGATTTTTTAATGTTGGAAATAAAATAACATCACGTATATTTTTACTATTAGTAAGTAACATAACTAACCTATCAATACCAATACCTAAACCAGCAGTTGGTGGAAGTCCATGTTCTAAAGCAGTAATATAATCTTGATTATTGCTATTTTTATTTATTATATGTTGTTGAGCAAAACGAATTTTTTGCTCTTCAGCATCATTTAACTCAGAAAATCCATTACTAATTTCATAACCACCAATAAATAATTCAAAACGATCAGCTATATTATGATTATAATCATTTTTTCTTGCTAATGGTGAAACTTCAATTGGGTAATCAGTAATAAATATTGGTTTTATTAAATTATGAGTAACTGTCTTATCAAAAATTTCTGATTGGATATGTCCTATACTCCAATGTTTATTTATTTTAATATTAATTGATTTAGCTAGCTTAGTAATTAAGTAAAGATCCTCTAAATTATGTATATCAATATTTTGATAATAACAAATTGCATCTTTCATAGACATTTTAGTAAATGGTTTACTAATATCAATATATTCTTGATTTAATAATAATTTTTGATCACCAAAAACGCTAATAGCTAATGTACGTATTAATTTTTCTAATAAAATAATTAAGTCATTATAATTTGCATAAGCTATATACAATTCTAACATAGTAAATTCTGGATTATGATATGGAGATATTCCTTCATTACGAAAATTTTTACCAATTTCAAATATTTTTTCAAAACCACCAATGATTAGTTGTTTTAAATATAATTCTGGAGCAATACGTAAGTACATTTTAGTATGTAATTTATTATGATAAGTAACAAATGGTTTTGCAATTGCTCCGCCAGAACTAGATTGCATGATTGGTGTTTCTACTTCAATAAAGCCATGTTTGATCATAAAATCACGAATTTTTGTTATTATTAATGATCTAGTATAAAATAATTTATAGGTTTTATCATTTGTAATAAGTTCTAAGTATCGTTGGCGATAACATTTATCTTTACTAGATAAACCATGAAATTTATTAGGTAATGGTCTTATAGCTTTGGTTAATAAAATAATATTTTTACATTTTATTGATAATTCTCCACTATTAGTTTTAAATACAGTACCTTCTACACCAATAATATCACCTAAATCGAAATCTTTAAATAACTTGTATTGTTCATGTGATATATTACTATAAGCTACATAAATTTGTATCTTACCCTTAGTATCTTTAACTACAATAAAAGATGCTTTACCCATAACTCGTTTATTTATAATTCTACCAGTAATTTTTACACTAATACTAAGTTTTTCTAGCTCATTACGAGTTTTATTAAAAAAACATTTATGTAAAAAAATCGAATATGTGTCATGCTTAAAATTATTTGGGAATACTATTTTGTATTTATTCTTTAAATTACGTAACTTATTTTTACGAATTGAATATTCTAATTCTTTCATATTATAAACCTGCTCTAAGACTAGCTTTAATGAATTTGTCTAAATTTCCATTTAGTACAGATTGTACATCACGTATTTCTAACCCAGTACGAATATCTTTAACTAGGGAATTATCTATAATATAGGAACGTATATGATTACCCCAATTAATTTTTACTTTATTATTTTCCAAATACTGTTGCTGTACATATTGTTTTTTAATTTCTAATTGGTAAAGTTTTATTTTTAATTGTTTTAACGCTTGTGATTTATTTTTATGTTGAGATCTATTGTTTTGACATTGAGTAACAATTTTTGTTGGTAAATGTGTAATACGTACTGCTGATTCCGTTTTATTTACATGTTGTCCACCAGATCCAGAAGAACGATAAACATCAATCTTTAAATCATCTCTTCTTAGTATTATATTATTGTTAATTTTAATATCAGGATATACAAATAATGCACTAAACGAAGTATGTCTACGTTTATTAGAATTAATTGGATTTTGTCTAACTAAACGATGTACTCCAGTTTCAGTACGTAACCATCCATATGCATATTTACCAATTACCTTAACAGTAACTGATTTAATACCCTGTTTTTCACCTAACATTTCATGGATAATACTAGCTTTAAATTTATGTAATTCTGACCAACGTAAATACATTTTAAGCAACATATTAGCCCAATCTTGAGCTTCTATACCACCAGATCCAGCTTGTATATCAATATAACAATTAGTACTGTCATATTTACCAGAAAACATTTGATTAAATTCAAATATATTTAATTGGCTATTAATATTATTTAATTCGTGTTTCATTTCATTAATTAAATTATAGTTACATTGGTTAGAAAACAATTTTATTAATTCTATAACGTCATTTAATTGATTAATAAGATTATTAATTATATTAATATCATAATATAATGTATTATATTGTCTTTTTAATTTAATTATATAATTACTATTAACAGATGCATCTAGTAAATTTAATTCTTTATTAATTTTATTTAATTCTTTTTCTTTACAAGAAAAATTAATTTTTGATTTTAATGTAGTTATTTTTTCTTTAATATTATATGCGTGATCAAGAATAATATTTATTTTGGACATAATATTTAATTATAATGAATTATTTTATACGAACTCTATAATAGTCAATTTAACTATATTAAGAAATATAATTAAAGATAATTAAATTACACTAATATCTATCTAAGATATTCTTAATAAGAATTTTTATTCTTTTATAAAGAAATAATTAATTTATTTTTAGAATTTAATAACAAAATTTCATTAATTAATAATTGTTAAATTTTAATTGAACTAAATTTACTTACTAGTAATCTTACTAACACAAAAATTAACATAAATAATTATCGTATCATATATTTGTTAATAATAAAAAAAAATTTTATTTAGAAAATATAATATCTAATTATAATATTTACTAATACTAGTTATATAAAATAATTAAAATAAACTTAAGGTTATTTAGTATTATATAAATTATACTTTTGGTTTAGTTGCATTAAAAAATTACTAAAACTAATTTTATTATTCTTCTCTAAAGAATATTGTTTGTTCCAGGAATGTCTATTTTCATATTGTAAATCATCTTTTTTTATCACTATCATAGGTTGTTGACTAAAATAATACGCATAATGATTTGCTAATATTAAACCAAACTGATTTAAATTAAATATAACTAATTTCTTTAATAAGAAAGCTGATAAGGTTAAATTAGGATTGATAAAAGAATTAATAATTCTACTACATATGAGTTGATATGAAATACTACCATAATTCATATCTAGTATCTTAGCTATTAATGCTAAATCATGTAATAATAATTTACCAAAATTAGTTATAGATAACTTTATAATATTTCTTTTAGAAAAAATATTAATATTAAGGCCTGGTTTTCTTCCCTCTAAAATAACTTTATTCCAATTTCTATTAATGTAAGACAACTCATTTTTATTAATTTCTGGTGATTCTAAAAGAATACACCAAATTAAGAATATATCTAAAAATAATACTTGTTCCTTACTAATACCAACAGGAGAAAATGGATTAATATCTAATGACCTAATTTCAATATACTCAATTCCTTTTTTGTTAAGTGCATCTAATAGTAATTCATTATTTGATAAAATACATTTTGGTCTAATTAGAGAATATAATTCATTTTCCATTTGTAGTATATTAGTGTTTAATTGTAAATAATTATTGTTATCAAATATTCCTATTTTTTGATAATCTGAACATGGTGTATTTATAATTGTTCTTAACATATTTGTATACTCTTTTAGATCATTAAAAGTAATAATAAAATTATTTATGTTATTATGATTCGTGTAACCTAACGTGCTTAATCGTAAAGAAGTAGCATGAGGTAAATATTGTAATGTGGAACCTATAATATTACGTAATGGCAAATTAGTATTTTTATTTTCTAAGAATGAACTACAAATAGCTGGAGAAGCACCAAATAAATACGGAATAATCCAACCGAATCTATAATAATTTCTAATTATTTTTAAATAACCAATAGTTGCTACTGTTTGTTTATTATCTAAATCCATTATACTACTATATGCTTGCCAAAAAGTCGATGGTAAAGAAAAATTATAATGTACTCCAGCAATAATTTGCATTGAACTACCATAACGATACTTTAATCCTGTTCTATATAAAGTTTTCATTAGTCCTATATTAGAATTACCATATTTAGCTACTTTAATAAACCTACTATCATCAATGTAACAAGGCATGCTCATTGGCCATAATAATTCATATTTTAAATTATCAATAACGTATTTATGTAAATCATGTAATATCATAAGTACATAATTTATATTACTATGTGCTGGAGTAATAAATTCTAATAAAGACTCTGAAAAATCAGTTGTAATCCATCTATGAGTTAATGCAGAACCAAATTTATAAGGATGATCAGTGTAGGCAATATTACCATTGATATCTATTCGTAAAGCTTCTCGTTCAATACCTCTACAGATACCATTAATAATTTTTGGATTATTTTTTAACCAGGTTAAACTTTTCGATATATCAAAAATCAACTTACTTCCTATTAATGAATTTTACATCCGGGAGGATTTGAACCCCCGACCTCCCGGTTCGTAGCCGGGTACTCTATCCAACTGAGCTACGGATGCAAAATAAGTCGATGAGGGAGGGATTCGAACCCTCGATACAGATACCTATATACTCCCTTAGCAGGGGAGTGCCTTAATCCTCTCGGCCACCTCACCTAGTTAGTTATTACATAATATTAGTATATTAATAATTTTATTAAATATTATTATAATCTAAGATATCTTATTCTTTATTTTAAGTCGTTGGTATACTTCTTTACGATGTACAGATATTTCTTTAGGTGCATTTATACCAATACGAACTTGATTACCTTTAGTATTTAAAATAGTAACCGTAATATTATCATTAATAATTAGAGTTTCACCAATTCGACGAGTTAAAATAAGCATTACTACATTGTACCTTTTTTTTAATATTTAAATGTTATTTAAAAATTTTAATATATTAAATAAATGATATAATCTTGTTATTAGTATATTATTTTTTTACTAGATAATAATACACGTATATTATTTATAATATTAGGTAACAAATTGATATTATCAATTACTATTTGTGATATATCCGATGTGCCACCACCTTTACCACCAACATTATCAATTAAATATCTAATAATATTATTTGCTTGTATATACTGAATTATATTATTGGTTACACCAACTACTAAATAAACAATATTATTTAATTTAGTAAATAGTATAATAATTAATGAACTTAAATATTTTTTTAATAATTTAACAATATTAACCAATATACTAACATTATTGCAACTAATTTGTTCTATTAAAATATGATTATTTTTATTTAAAAAATATCTAACTTTGTAACGTAAAACTTCTACCTGACTATTAATATACTGTCTTTCCAGATTTATTATATCTTGCTTTAAAATTTTATAGTTATTTACAAGTGTTGATACTTGTTTAAATACTGATTGTATATTAGATTTAGTTAATTTAGAAATTTTTAGTACACTATTTTTTTGTTCTCTTAAAAAATTAAACGCAACCTCATTAGTAATTGCTTCTAAACGTCTTATACCTTTAGCAATTCCTGATTCTTGTACAATACAAAATAAATTAATATCTTTAGTAGATTTAACGTGTGTACCACCACAATCTTCATAAGATATATTACTAATTTTTACACTTCTTAAATTATTAATATTTTTATATTTAGTATTATTATCAATATAAGTTACAACAGGAATATTATCTTTAATTTGTTTATTAATAATATCTTCTATCTCTAATACGTAATTTTTCAATGGTATATTACTAATCACATCAAAGCGTAAATGATACTCATCAATATACGAACCATATTGTTTAATATGGGTACTGATAATTTTTTTTAAAGCAGCATACAGCATATGAGTAGCAGTATGATTTATACTAATTAAATTACGTCTTACGTGATTAATTAGCGCAGTTACTTTCATGCCAACTTTTAACTCACCATATTCTAAAATACCTTCATGCACAAATACATCACCATATTTTTTTGTGTTAGTAATATTAACCATAACATTATCTGATAATATTTTCCCATGGTCACCAACTTGACCACCAGATTCACCATAAAATGGTGTTTGATCAAGAATAATATATATCTTATTACTACTACTATTATAATATAACTTATCAATATTTTTATTATTATATATTATTCCTTGTACAACACTGATAGATTCTATATAATTATAGCCAATGAACTTAGTTTTTTTATAATTATTTAATAAAGTATTAACACCTACTTTATTTTTATTTAATATTAGACTTTGTCTTTTCTTTAATTCTTTTTTAAACTCTGATTCATTTATTTGTATATTATTATTGTTACATATATCTTTAATTATATTTAAAGAAATACCATGGGTATCGTACAAATAATATACTATTTTACCATTAAGCATATTATTATTTAATTTAGATATTATTTTACTTACTATTTTTTTACCTTTATCTATAGTATTATCATATTGTTTTTCTTCTTGTTTAAGAATATATATAATATTTTTTATTGAAATAATAAAATGATTTGTTTTTATTTTCATAATTTTAATTAATGGAATTACTAACTTATATAAAAATAAATGTCTAATACCTAATCTTCTACCACAATTTATCGCGCGCCGTATAATTTTTCTTAAAACATAACCTCTACCACTATTACTAGGAAAAACACCGTCACTTATAATAAATACACAAGTACGTATATGATCAGCTATTATATATAGTGAAGAATTACAAAAATTTTTAATCTCTAATTTTTTTGTAATAGCTGCGATTAATAATTTAAATACATCAATTTCGTAACAAGAATTAACATTTTGTAAAACTGAAGTTATTCGTTCCAAACTCATACCTGTATCAACAGAATTATTATTTAATGGCAAAAAGATATTGTTATTTTGTTTATTAAATTGTATAAATACTAAATTCCATAATTCTAAAAAATCTTCATTGTTTTCTTCAAAGTTAAGTTTTTTTAAACAATTATTAATACTATCTTTACCTAAATAATAAAAAATTTCTGTACATGGTCCACACGGACCAAACTCATCCATATACCAAAAATTACTAGAATAATAAATTTTTTTTTCTTTACTACCTATTAATATTAATTGATTATTAGATAATCCTAATTCTAACCAATAACGTATTGTAGAAGTATCATGTGCATTTACTGTTATTAATAATTTATTTTTTGGTATTGCAAAAAATTTACTATTAGTTAATAGTTGCCAGGCAAATTGAATAGCTTCTAATTTATAGTATCCACCAAAACTAAAATTACCTAACATTTCAAAAAAGGTATGATGTTGTTTAGTATGACCAATATTATTTAAATCATTATGTTTACCACCTACTCTTACACATCTCTGCACAGTAACAACATTAATATACTTTGGCTTTTCAATACCGAGAAAAATATTTTTAAATTGATTCATTCCAGCATTAGTAAACATTAATGTTGAATCATTTTTTGGTACTAATGAACTACTATCAACTAATTGATGATTTCTACTAGTAAAATAATTTAAAAAAATTTGTCGAATTTCTAAAGAAGATTTATACATTAATTATTACCAATTAAATTAATTTTTCATCTGTATTAATATCATTTGTAACTGTTTTTAGTTCACATTTACTTAGTAGTAAATTACGTAATTCCTTATCTAGCTGAGCTAACATATGATGATTATCTTTTAAAAATTTACATGCATTTAATTTTCCTTGACCAATGTTATTATTATTATAACGGTACCAAGTACCTAATTTTTCTATTATTTTATACTTTAAACCAAGATCAATTAGTTCTCCTAGTTTGTTAATACCAGCTCCGTAAAGAATCTGGAATTCAGCTTGTTTAAAAGGAGCTGCTATTTTATTTTTTACTACCTTAATACGTGTTTCGTTACCTATAACTAATTCACCGTCTTTTACTGGACCTATACGTCTAATATCTAAACGTACAGAAGCATAAAATTTTAATGCATTACCACCAGCAGTAGTTTCTGTATTCCCAAACATAGCTCCTATTTTCATACGAATTTGATTAGTAAAAATTAATAACGTATTTGCATGTTTTAAATTACTAGCTAACTTTCTCATTGCTTGACTCATCATTCTAGCAGCTAATCCTATATGCGCGTCACCTATTTCTCCATCTATTTCTGCTTTTGGTGCTAATGCTGCTACTGAGTCAATTACAATAACATCAACAGCACCTGATTTTACTAAAGCATCACATATTTCTAATGCTTGTTCACCAGTATCTGGTTGAGAACACAATAAATTATCTATATCAACACCTAATTTTTTTGCATATATTGGATCTAATGTATGTTCAGCATCTATAAAAGCACATATCTTATTATTATCTTGTGCTGAAGAAATAATTTGTAAAGTTAAAGTAGTTTTACCAGATGATTCTGGACCATAAATCTCAATCATTCTACCCATCGGTAGACCACCACCTAACGCAATATCTAAAGATATTGATCCAGTTGAAATTGTCTCAATGTCCATTGACCGATCTTCACCTAAACGCATAATAGATCCCTTACCAAATTGCTTTTCTATTTGTGTTAAAGCTATTGCTAATGCTTTTTTTTTATTATCATCAGTAATCATGATATTCCTTAAATAATCATAAAATTTTTATGATTAATAACGTTAATAAATTATTAAAATATTGGTAATAGATACCATCTAGTAATATATTAATTTCCAATATACTAAAATTAATTTTATATTAAATATTATAACAGTAATACTACAGCTATGCACGCTATAGCGTTAATATTATTAATAAATGGTACTCCGTTTGTTGTAGTGGCCTTAAGATTAATATTATTTATTGAACAATTAAGATCTATAGAAATATTTGTTCTCATCTTATAAAGATAATTAGATAATTTTGGTTTTTGTGCAATTATGGTAGTATCAAGATTATTAATAATATATTTTTTTTTATTTGTTATTACTTTCCAGGTATTTATTAACATAATTCTACTATTTATATTTTTAGATTTATTATTATTAGGAAATAAAGTACCAATATCATTCATGTTAGCAGCTCCTAATAAAGCATCTATTATAGCATGTAATAATACATCACCATCAGAATGAGCTAGTAATTTATTAAATGTTGGTATTTTCACACCTCCTAAAACTAAACTACCAAAATCATCAAATTTGTGAATGTCAAAACCATAACCAATGCGCATGTTAATAATATTTAAATTTATTAAAATAATTTTTAATTAAAATAATATCACTTTTATTAGTTATTTTAATGTTATCTGATCTACCATGAATAACAATTGGTTTATAACCAAAGTATTCTAATACACTAGATTCATCTGTAACTGATATATTTTCTTTTAATATTTGTTCAAAACAATATTTTAATAATTCAAAATTAAATATTTGTGGGGTTAATGCTTGCCATAATTTATTACGATTTAATGTATTATTAACTAATTTTATATTATTATTAATATTAACTACTTTTATAGTATTAGTTACTGGTATTGCTAAAATACCACCTATGGTAGAATAATTAGTAATTAATAATAATTTATACAAATCATCTTTATGTAAACAAGGACGAACAGCATCATGAACGATAACCCATTTAGTATATTTAATATATCTTAATGCATTAATAACTGAATAAAATCTAGATATACCACCATGAATAACAGTTAATTTACTATTCTTTGATAATGATAATTTATTAAAATAATAATCATTAGAATTAATTACTATGATAATATTTTTTATACACTGAACTAGTAATAATGTATCTATCACATGTTCTAATACTGTTTTATTAGCAATAGTTAAATATTGCTTTGGAATACTAATATTCATTCTTTTACCAGTACCAGCTGCTGCTACTATCGCTGTAATATCAGGAAACATTTTATTGTTTAACATATATTTTAATTGTGAAAAGGTAAATAAAAAATATTCATAATTGTATTAGTCATAACCAATATTAAATACTATACATTAATTTTTAACTTAAAAAAATTAATTTATACTTATGATATAACAGAATAAAATTTTACTACAAAATAATATAAGTATTTTAAATAAAATTTTATAGTATTTTAATTAGATATAATTGTAGTATAATATCACGATTTAATAATTATTAAATAATGAAATTTAAAATTTATATGATTATTGGTATTGTAGGAGCTATAAAAGAAGAGTTAATATTATTACGCCAGCAGTTAACCGATATTAAAACAAAAAATTTTGGTGGATGTAAAGTATATTATGGTAATATTAGTTCTATAAGAGTAATAATAATCGAAACTGGTGTAGGTAAAGTGTCTGCATCTTTAGGAACTACTATTTTAATAAGTTATTTTTTACCAAATTTAGTAATAAATATTGGATTAGCTGGTAGTTTAGTACCATACATAAAGAAACATGATTTAGTTATTTCTCAATCTACATGTTACTATGACGTTAATGTAACATCGTTTGGTTATAAAATTGGCCAAGTACCAAAACATCCGCTAATATTTAATACTCCAAAACATATTTTATCTATAGCAAAAATATTTAATAAAAAAGAAAAAAATATTTTCTTCGGTTTAATAATTAGCGGTGATAATTTTATTAATAATACTAGTGCTTTAAATAACATACGTAATAATTTTCCTAAAGCACTCGTAGTTGATATGGAGTCTACCGCAATTGCTCAAGTATGTTATAGATTTAATATACCATTTATTTCTATTAAACAAGTTTCAGATCATGCTGATAATATAGCTAACATAGAATTTATGCATGCCATAAAAAATATAAAAAATAATTTGTTCGTTGCAACTAAAAATATCATATTAAATTTAAATACTACATGAAAATATAGTACTTACTTTAGTTAAATGACATTCCACAATTACATTTATTATTATATTTTATATTACTAATAAAGAAATAAGATTTATTAATATTTTCTATATAGTCTATTAACCCACCATGTAAGTAATTTAAACTATTATTATCTATTAAAATTATAATATTAGATTGTCTTAATATAAAATCATTATCATTAATATTTTTATCTAAAGTAAAATCATATTTAAGACCACTACAACCTCCATTAGTTACAAGTACTCTAAAGTTATAACCAATATTATTTTTATAACTTAATATAGATTTAATTTTTTTTATTGCTGTGTTGGTAACATTAATTTTTGTTGATAATAAATTATTCATTATAATCCTTATTTAATTTGTAAAATAAAATTATTATTTTATCCACATAGGTACTTTAAAATTACGTTGTTTACTACAAAATAAACTATTATTACAACTAATAGATATACAACTAATTCCTTTTGGTTTAATAAGATTTAATATTGTTGGAAATTGTTTTTCTAAATAATATTGATATAGTATTAATGCTCCACTTGCACCTGTTAGTGTTGTTGGTTTATTATCATCTCGTCCTATCCAAATAACAGATACTTCTTTACCATCTATACCAACAAACCAACTATCTCTTAAGTCATTAGAAGTACCAGTTTTTGCTGCTAGGTTATAGGAAGAGAACTTAGAGAATAGTAAATTAGATGTTCCTCTTACTACTGATTGTTGCATAGCATATAATGTTAAATAAGTAGCTTGGGGTGATACGACACGTTCTGATTTAGGTAAGCTATTATAGATAATACTACCATCACTGGATAATATAGTTCGAACAACAGATAACATAGTATAATTACCACCACTAGCTATAGTTTGGAATAATTGAGCTACTTCAATTGGTGTTAAATTAACTGCCCCTAATAATATAGCTGGAAATATTGGATAATTAATACTATTATATGGAACCCCTAATGTAATTAGGGTAGATATAACTTTATTTAATCCTAACATCATACCTAAATTTACTGTGGGTACATTCAAAGACTGTACTAATGCATCTACTAACATGACATGACCACGAAATTGTCTATCATAATTTTTAGGAGACCATAATCTATTATGTTGTTTAATCGTTAATGGTTGATCATCAATTAAAGTACTTAAATTATATTTATTTGGATTACTTAATGCTGTTAAATAAATAGCTGGTTTAATTAATGAACCAATTAATCTTCTAGCTTGCATAGCTCTATTAAATCCTGCAAATTCCGGATTAGCTCCTCCAACAATTGCTCTAATTTCACCACTGAATCTATCTACAACAACCATAGCTGCTTCTAAATTTAAGTTATGACTAAATTTTAAATTACTAATACCACACTTTATAGCATATTCAGCAGCATTTTGTGACACAGGATCTAATGTAGTAAATATTTTTACCCCTGATAAATTATATATTTTATTGTGTAATTTATTTTGTATTTCTTCTCTAATTAATTGAGTAAAAGCAGGTTTATTAGCTGCAATATTATCATAATGATTTATACCTAATGGACGAGATACTAATAAATCACATAATTCTTTATCTAATATATGCTGTTTACTAATTAATCTTAGTATTAAATTACGTCTTTCTAAAGTTAATTTTTGATTATGCCATGGGTTATATAATGATGCTCCTTTTACCATACCAACTAACATAGCTTGTTGATCAATACTTAACTCATTTATTGGTCTATTAAAATAATACAAACTAGCTAGTGGAAATCCTCTAATTTGATCATCACCACTTTGTCCTAAATAAACTTCATTTAAATATAATTCTAAAATATAATCCTTACTGTAATAGTAATCTAATATTAGCGCCATACAAATTTCGTTAAATTTACGCCATAATGATCGTTTATTATCTAAAAATAAATTTTTTACTAATTGTTGAGTAATAGTGCTACCACCCTGTACAGTTTTTTTAGCTATTAAATTAGTCAATATTGCTCTACAAATAGAATTAAGACTAATACCATTATGGTGGTAAAAATTTTTATCCTCAATAGTCAATAATATTTTAATTAATAATTTAGGAAAATTATTTTTGTTAACAAATAGTCTTTGTTCACTATATGGTGATTGAATAATAGTAATAAGTTTAGGATCCAATTGTAAAAAACCAAAATTATGTTGACTATTAAAATTTTTTATATTAGATATCTTACCATTATTAAAATATACTAACACATGAACATTATCTATTGTACCTTCTGGTAAATCAAATGTTCTACGTATCAATTCAATATTATTATTATGTACAGAAAATTCTCCAGGACCAGTAATATATTTTACTCTACGATAATATATACTTTCCAATATATTAATAACTTTATTTTTATTAATACACATACCAGGCATTAAATAAGTAGTCTTGCTATATACTACAGTTGGTAATTTCCATACTCTACCGGAAATCCTATTTTTAATTATAATACTTAAATAAAAAAAATATAGTGATATTAATACCAAAAAAACAAATGATACTTTTAGTAACTTTAATAATATATTATTTTTAGATTTTTGATGTAAGTAATCGTAATTAGGCAAATTGATATATTTTCTTTATTATTATTAATATTTCACAATAATTGATTGTTTAATAACATTATTATTAATAATTTACAATATTATTAGTTAGTTTAATATAAAACTTTATTTAAATTAAAAATAAATTCAAAAATTTATAATTTAGCATTGTATCATAATATTAATTTGTAATATAAACTAAAAAATATTTTTATAATATTAATTATACTAACATAATAATTAATGTTAATTATAAAATAATATAAATTTATTAATTAAATACTATAGTTTATAATTAAGGTGATAACATGAATAAAAATAATTTTAAATCTTCATCATTAAGTATTTTAAATATTGCTGGAGTAGAACCATATAATGTTAAATCTGATGAAAAATATATGAATAAAAATCAGATTAGGCATTTTGAAATTATTTTGCATGCCTGGTATAATTATATTACAAATAATTTAAATCGTATCAATTTATTAAATAAATCTGTTAATTTTCCAGATATTATAGATAGAGCAACGCAAGAAGAAGAATTTAATTTAATGTTACATCATTGTAATAGAGAACGAAAAACTATTATTAATATACAAAAAACTATTAAAAGACTAGAAGAAAATAATTTTGGATTTTGTGACTACTGTGATACAGAAATTGGTATAAAACGTTTAGAAGCAAATCCAATAACTAATCTATGTATTGATTGCAAGACATTAGCAGAACTAAAAGCAAAACAAATTACTAAATACTAATATATTAAGTAATAATTATTATGATAAAAATTTTAAATCAAATAAACTTTGTTTGGTTATCTTTAGGTAGTAACTTAAATTATCCTATAAATCAAATTAATAATGCTATAGATAAATTAAGATATATACCTTATACTAAGGTAATCAGGTATTCTTCTTATTACGAAAGTATACCACTAAATAATTATAGTCAACCTAATTATGTTAATTCGGTAGTTATTTTGAATACTATGTTATCATTAGATAGTTTATTTAATTTTATTAAAATTATTGAGTATTCTCAAGGACGTAGATATAATTGTTTACGTTGGTCTTCTAGAATAATAGATTTAGATATACTACTATTTGGTAATTATGTAATTAATACATCAAAATTAACAGTCCCTCATTACGATATGTTAAACCGAGAATTTGTTATTTATCCAATGATAGAATTAGACAGTAGTATAAAATTACCAAATGGATTAGTAATTAAAGATAGTATTAAATTTTTATCAAATAAAAGAGTTTTATTATTAAAAAAATGTAATAACTAAGAATTTAAAAAATAATATCTATTAAATTTAGGAAATGATATATGATGTATACTATTAATCATCTAAAAAAAATGAAAAAAAATAAAAAAAAATTTGCAGCACTTACTGTCTATGATGCGACTTTTGCTAGACTATTATATAACCAAGGGATTAATGTTATGCTTGTTGGTGATTCTTTAGGAATGGTTATACAAGGTCACAATTCTACTTTATCTGTTACTATGAATGATATAATATATCATGTTAATTGTGTAAAAAATGGTGCCCCAAATTGTTTATTATTAGCTGATTTACCATTTATGAGTTATAACAATAATGAACAAGCATTAAATAATTCTGTTAAATTAATGAAAGTTGGAGCTAATATAATAAAATTAGAAGTTATTAATAAACAATCACTTGATATTATTAGTTACTTAACTAAGTATTCTATTCCAATATGTGGTCATATTGGTTTAACACCTCAGTATGTAAATTATTTAGGTGGTTATAAAATACAAGGTACTTATTCTAATGACGCAAATAAATTACTGGATTATGCTGTATTCTTAGAACAAGCAGGAGTAGTTATATTGTTATTAGAGTATGTGCCAGAATTTTTAGCTAAAAAAATTACTGAGACACTAAAAATTCCAGTTATTGGTATAGGTGCTGGTGTTCATACTGATGGGCAAATACTAGTATTACAAGATGTTTTAGGTATTACTAATAATATTCCTGTATTTGCTAAGAATTATTTAGATAATCATATTAATATTGCTATTAGTAAATATATTAAAGAAGTTGAATTTGGTACTTTTCCAATAAAAAATAATTAATTTTAGTAGAATATGAAAATTATTAGATCAATTAATAACTTAAAAAAAACAATAAAATCTTTTAAAGATGATAGGTACACTATATCATTAGTACCAACTATGGGTAATATTCATAATGGTCATATTTCTTTGGTAAAAAAAGCAAAATCAATGAATACTATTTGTGTAGTAAGTATATTTGTTAATCCAACTCAATTTAATCAATCGTATGATTTAGATAATTATCCACGTTCTATTAAATCAGATTGTAAAAAATTAATGTTTTATAATGTTGATATAGTATTTATTCCATCAATATTAACAATGTATCCTAGTGGAATTAATAATTATACTTGTACATACATACCTATTTTATCAGAAATTTTAGAAGGTAAAAAACGTATGGATCATTATAAAGGAGTAGCAACTATTGTTAGTAAATTATTTAATTTAATACAACCCAATTTAGCATTTTTTGGAGAAAAAGATTTTCAGCAACTAATGATAATTAAGCGTATGGTATATGATATGCATTATGATATAAAAATAATTAGTATACCTATTATTAGAGAAGCTAATGGTTTAGCATATAGCTCACGTAATACTTTATTAAACGATTATGAATACAAAATAGCTCATAAATTTTATCTTGCATTAAGAAATATGGCAGATGAGTTAAAACATAATATTTATAATATAGCTAATCTAATTAAAAATACAATATATCAATTAAAAATAATTGGTTTCGTAGTAGACTCACTATATGTTTTAGATTATGAAAATTTAACATATGTTAATAGTAATAGTAAACATATAATAATATTATCAGCTGTGTGGTTAGGTAAAGTAAGATTAATTGATAATATTAAAATAAAAATAATTAAATAACTCTGTATTTTATAAAAAATTAGTTGTATACATCTCCGCAGCTAACTGTATTGATTCATATAAAGTTGGATGAGCGTGGCTAGTTAAAGCAATATCTTCAGCCTCACAAGACATTTCAATTGCTAAACTTAATTCTCCAAGAATTTCACTACTGTTCACTCCAAACACACCACCACCAATTAAACAATTATTATCTTTGTTAAAGATTAATCTAGTAAAACCAATGTGATTACTAGTAACTACAGCTTTACCTAAATTAGACCAATTAAAATCTACTACTCTAAAATTTATATTTAAATATTTTGCTTGTTTAATAGTATAACCAGTCCAACAAAGTTCTGGATTGGTATATACTATTAATGGAATAACTTTTTGATCAAAAAAATGTTTTTTTCCAGCTATTACTTCTGCTGCAATACAACCATTATGTATACTCTTATGAGCTAACATAGGAGTACCAATCACATCTCCAATAGCATAGATATGATTAATATTAGTTTGCATTTGATTATTTACTACAATACAATTATTATTAATTTCTAATCCAATTTTTTCAAGCTGTAAATAACTAATATTTGGTTTTCTACCAATAGCGACAATAACATTATCATAATAATTAGTATTGCTTAATTTATCATTATTTGTTATTACTTCAACTTGAGAATTCTTTATTTCTATATGGGATACCTTAGTATTTAATTTAAATAATAGTGTATCACTTTCCATTTGATGCATTAATTTATCTACTATATCTTTATCTAAACTTGGTATAATTTGGTTAGAACTTTCTATTACTTCTACTGTTGATCCTAAAATATTATAAATATTAGCTAATTCTAAACCAATAACTCCACCACCTATGATTAATAATTTATTTGGTATACATGGTATATTTAATGCTGTAGTAGAATCCCAAATATATTTACTATCAAATTTTATGTTTAATAAACTATTCGAAGTAGATCCTGTAGCAATTATTGCATATTTAAAATTAACTAATATTTCACCATGTTGGTGATCTTCGATAATTATAGTATTGCTATTAATAAATTTACCTATACCATAAATTATGTTAATGTTATTTGTTTTAACAACATTTAGTAAATTACTAGATAATTTATTAATTAAATTTTGTTTCCAAAAAAGTAATTGTTTTATGTTAACTTTTAAATCACCAGAAAAAATACCATACTTATTAAATGTATTAAATTCTTTTACCGATTTAGCTATATTAAGTAATGTTTTTGACGGAATACAACCAAAATGTAAACATGTACCACCAATAAAGTTATACCTTTCAACTAATAATGTTTTTAAATTAAAATAAGAACATTTAATAGCAGCTGAATAACCACCAGGACCAGCACCTAATATAATAACATCAACATTAATTTTATTAGACATCTTATTTCCTATCTATATAGAAAACTAAATTATATTACATCTTTAATCATTAGGTAATTAAATTACGTATATCTAATACTAAATCTTTTATAAAATTAATAAAATTCACACTATCAAGTCCATTTATAACACGATGATCATATGATAATGATAGTGGTAACATTAATTTAGGTATAAAGTTATTACCATTCCAAACAGGTATTATACGAGCTTTAGATAATCCAAGTATAGCCACTTCAGGAAAATTAACTAATGGAGTAAACATAATAGTACTACTATTAACACCCAAATTAGAAATAGTAAAGCTACCACCTTTTAAATTAGATAATTCTAATTTATTATTTTTGATTTTTATTAATAACGTTTCTAATTCATACGATATAGTCAAAATATTTTTATCATTCACATTATATAATACCGGCACTATTAATCCATTAGTAGTTGCTACAACTATTCCTATATTAACATATTTTTTTAGTAAAAGTTTATTATTATTAATTAATACACTATTAAAATAAGGAAATTCTTGTAACGCAACTGAGATAATTTTAGTAAAAATAGTTAATAAAGTAATTTTAATTGGTATATTTTGACTAACTAATTTATTATTATAATTTTTACGAAATTCTTCAATATCAGTAATATCAACTTCATCAAACTGAGTAACATGAGGAATATTCTTCCAGCTATTATTTAATTGCTTAATTGTAGAAATTTTATTATTCTCTAATTTAATTAATTTCACATTACCATATTTACTATATTGTTGTACTATAAATTCTGGTAAATCATTAATTTTCCTATTTTTCTGTTTTATAAATTTATCAATATCACATCGTAAAATTCTTCCATTTCTTCCAGTACCAATAATATTTTTTAAATCAATATCTAATTTATATGCTAATCTTCTTATTATAGGGCTAGCATAAATATGATAATGCTGTGTCATATCAATATTACTAGTAGATGTTATATCATGATCAGTTTTTATTAACATTAATAAACAATCGGTACTAACTTTATCATTTACCTTTACTTTTATATCTTGTACAATACCACTAGTTTGTGATGGTACTTCAACTATAGCTTTACCTACTTCTACTGTTAGTAATGTTTGATTAATATTTACGTAATCTCCAATATTAACTAATAATTCAATAATTTCTACCTTATCTAAACCTACATTTGGTAATCTAATTTCTAAATTCATAATAATTTATTAACTATTTTTATTAACTTATACTAAACGGGGGTTAATTTTATTTACATCAATACTAAACTTATCTATAGCTTGTTGTACAATATTCATAGTAATAATATTACACAATGCTAATTCATATAATGCAGAAATTATTATATGACTAGTATCTATTTCAAAATAATGACGTAATTTTTTTCTACTATCAGAACGCCCAAAACCATCAGTACCAAGTATACAAACATGTTTATTAGGAATAAATTGACGTATCTGTTCAGCTAAAATCTTCATATAATCAGTTACTATAACCACTGGATTATTATTTATCACTGTATTTAAAAATGGAATTTTTGGTTTTTCTTTAGGATGTAGTTTATTCCATCTATAACAATCTTGACCATCTCTAGCTAATTCAGTAAATGAAGTTACACTATATACATCAACATGAATATTATAATCTTGCGATAAAATTTTTGCTGCTTTACGAACATGCCTTAATAATGACCCAGAACCCATTAATTGTATTGAACCAATATGAGTACTATTACTATTTAGTGTTTCTAATTTATAAATACCTTTACATATATTATATTCTATTCCATTTGGAATACTAGGCATAGTATAATCTTCATTTAAAATTGTTATATAGTAATAAATATTTTCTTGTTTTTTACCATACATTCTAATTAATCCATTATAAATAATCACCGCTAACTCATAAGAATATGCTGGATCATATGACAAACAATTTGGTATTATTAATGATTGTATATGACTATGTCCATCTGCATGCTGTAATCCTTCACCGTTTAATGTTGTTTTGCCAGATACTCCACCAATTAAAAAACCTCTTGCTTGCTGATCACCAGCAGCCCAACATAAATCACCAATACGTTGAAATCCAAAAATAGAATAATAAATATAAAATGGAATCATAGGTAAATCATTATTGCTATACGAAGTTGCAGCTGCTAACCATGAAGCTGCTGCTCCTAATTCACTAATACCTTCCTGCATAATTTGTCCATTTTTATGTTCATAATAAGTAGTTATATAATCTTTATCCTGAACTGTATATTGTTGTCCTTGTGAATTATATATTCCAAATTTTTTAAATAAACTTTCCATACCAAAAGTACGTGCCTCATCAGCGATGATTGGTACAATCCTATGACCTATAGTTTTATTTTTTAATAAAATACTAAGTACCTTTACAAAAGCAGTAGTAGTAGATATTTTTTTTGTTTGTTTTGTTAATAATGGATGAAAATCATCTAATACTGGTAAAGTTAAAGATTCAGTAAAATTTTTTAGTCTAGATGGTAAATAACCATATAATTTTTTACGTTTATTATGTAAATAATGATATTCAGCAGAATCTTCACTAAATTTAATATAAGGTAATGATTCTGTGTTACTAATAATTAAATCGTTTAAATTTAATTTTTTTTTAAAATTATTTAATGATTTTAAATTAATATACTTAACTTGATGTGCAATATTAGCACTTTCGATTGGTTCACCAAGACCATAACCTTTAATAGTATGTAGTAAAATTACTACTGGTTTATCAATAATATTTTTAGCTAAAGTTAAAGCTGCGTAAATTTTTTTTACATCATGCCCACCTCTAACTAGTTGCCAAATTTCACCATCAGTCATATTTTTTACTAATAATTTAGTTTCTGGATATTTACCAAAAAAATATTTTCTTATATAAGCTCCGTCTTTTGATCTCAATGTTTGATAATCACCGTCTAATGTTTCATTCATTAATTGAATTAATTTACCAGTATAATCTTTACTTAATAATGTATCCCAGTTACTACCCCAAATTACTTTAATTACTTCCCAACCAACACCAGAAAACATATTAGCTAATTCATTAATAATTTTTCCATTACCAATCACTGGACCATCTAATCTTTGTAAATTACAATTAATAATAAAAATTAAATTATCTAACTTTTCTCTAACTGCTATATTAATAGCACCTTTAGATTCTGGTTCATCCATTTCTCCATCACCTAAAAATACATATACAGTTTGTTTGCTAGTATCTTTAATTGATCTATTTTGTAAATATTTAAGAAATTTAGCTTGATAAATACCACTAATTGCCCCTAACCCCATAGATACTGTAGGAAATTGCCAAAAATCAGGCATTAATTTAGGATGTGGATAGGAAGATAATCCAAACCCATCAATTTCTTGTCTAAAATTATCTATTTGTTTCTTAGTTAATCTTCCTTCTAAAAAAGCACGTGCGTAAATTCCTGGTGCGCTATGTCCTTGAAAATACACTAAATCACCACCGTCAAAATTATTTCTAGCTCGAAAAAAATGATTAAAACATACTTCATATATTGTGCTGATTGATTGAAATGATGATATATGACCACCTAAATCTAAATTCTTATTATAAGCATTAAGTACAATCATAACAGCATTCCATCTAATTGCAGCATTAATACGATCTTCTATTTCTAAATTACCAGGATATTTAGGTTCATGGCAATAATGAATTGTATTTACGTAATCTTCTAAATTAGAAGAATTATATTTATTTAAATGTTGTAACATACATTTTAATAAAAATTTTGCTCTTCCTATACCATCATGCTTAATTACTGATTCAATTGATTGAATCCATTCATTTGTTTCTATTTTATCTATATCGTCATTAATTAAATTTAACATTAATATTCCTTAATTTATGAGATATTAAGTATTATTTATTTTATATAAATTTAAAATATATAAAATATTTTTTTATAATTAAATTATTATACTCGATAGATAATTTAAATATCTATAAATTATGGTTAATAAGTATATTGTTATTTAATATTGTAGTATAGTATGTTGTACTATGACATATATTGTTGCAATTACTGGTAGTATTGGTAGTGGTAAAACTACAATTACTAATTTATTTAAAACATTTAATATACCAATAATAGACGCAGATATTATTGCTAAAGAATTAGTTAATTATAATATAGATATAAGTAGTAGTATTATAAATTATTTTGGTAAAAAAATTACAAGAATTTATAATATAATTGATCGCAGTGCGTTAAAACATAGAATATTTAATGATAACAACGAAAGAATATGGTTAAATAATTTATTACATCCAATTATTATTAAACGAATTAATGCTTTATTAAGTAATGTTACTACTTGTTATGTTATATTAGTAGTACCATTATTAATTGAATGTAATTTACAACATTATGTGAATAATATAACAGTTATTAACACTAGATACGAAAATAAAGTACAACGTATACTTAATAGAGAAGATGTAAATTATAAACAAATTAATAATATATTAAATACTCAAGTTAAAACTAAAGTTAGACTAAGCTACGCTAATATTATTATTGATAATAACTTATTCGTGGATGATAATGACATTATAGTATTACATCAATATTATTTACTATTAGCAACTAATAAATATATAAAAAATAATTTTAATAATATTTTTATTTAGTTATCTATTTTTAATTCATTAATTGAAACATTACTTAATATACTAATTACTTCATATTTTAGTAAGTTTAACATATTAACAAACATTGTATAAGATTCTTTTTGATATTCTTGTTTTGGGTCTTTCTGTGCATAACCCCGTAAATGAATACCTTGTCTTAAATATTCCATGGCAGATAAATGTTCTTTCCATAAATCATCTAGTACTTGTAACATAATATATTTTTCAAACTTCCTCATAACTTTACTACCAACAATAGATTCTTTATTATTAAATTTTAATATTTGTTGTTTTAATAACATATCATATAATATTGTTTTATTAGCATTAATTAAATTTTGTGATATACAAAGAGAAAAATCATTCTTTAACGTTTTTTTTAATGTGTAGATTGGTATATTACTAAATATAAGGTGTTTTAGTACATCCTGACGTATTTTTTTAATGATTATACTAATATCATTAGAATTAAGTAATTCATTTCTCCTTTTATAAATCGCACAACGTTGTTCATTAATTATATTATCATATTCTAATAATTGTTTGCGTATATCAAAATTATAATTTTCGACCTTACGTTGTGCATTAGCAATTGCTCTAGTAACCCAAGGATGTTCAATAGCATTATGATTATGTATACTTAATTTACGCATTATATTAGTTATTCGATCAGAAGCAAATATACGCATAAGAGAATCTTCCATAGACAAATAAAAACGTGATGATCCAACGTCACCCTGCCTCCCAGATCGACCACGAAGTTGGTTATCTATCCGCCTTGATTCGTGACGTTCTGTACCTATAATATGTAATCCACCAGCAGCTAAAACTATTGCCTGTCGTTGTTTCCAATTATTTTTTAATAACATTTTATTAAATTTATATGATTTAGATAATTGTACTTGACAAATACCACCTAATTTTATATCAGTTCCTCTACCAGCCATATTAGTTGCAATTGTTACTGCTCCAGGTGCCCCAGCATGAGCAATAATATCAGCTTCCATAGCGTGATGTTTAGCATTTAATACTTTATGACTAATACCAAGCTTTTTTAGTTTTCTTGAAATTAATTCTGATTTCTCAATAGAAATAGTACCTACTAGAACTGGTTGTTGTCTTTTAATACAAGATTTAATATCATTAATAATAGCATTTATTTTATCATTTTCGGTTATATATACTAGATCTGGTAAATCATTACGTATCATTGGTTTATTAGTTGGTACAGTTACTGTATCTAATTTATAAATTGATTTAAATTCTGTAGCTTCTGTACTAGCAGTACCAGTCATTCCTGATAATTTATAATACAAACGGAAGTAATTCTGAAATGTAATAGAAGCTAGAGTTTGGTTTTCACTTTGAATTTTTAAATTTTCTTTAGCTTCTATAGCTTGATGCAAACCATCTGACCATCTTCTATCTGGTATAATACGGCCTGTATGTTCATCCACTATAATAATTTTACCATTCTTAACAATATAATCTATATTCTTATTAAATAAATTATGAGCTCTTAATGCAGCAATAACATGATGCATAAGCATAATATTATTTATGCAGTATAGTGATTCTTTAGAATCTAATATATTAGATTGTACTAACAATTTCTCAATTAAAATTAATCCTCGTTCTGTTAAATGTACCTGTTTAGTTTTTTTATCTATAGTATAATGACCATCACCACGGAATTTATGAGAATCCTCTTTCTCTTGATATTTAAGAGTTGATATTAGCTTATTTATTTTTTTGTACAAAATAGTATTATCTTGAGATGCACCAGAAATAATTAATGGAGTACGTGCTTCATCAATAAGAATAGAATCTACTTCGTCAATTAATGCAAAATATAATGTTCTTTGTACTTTATCTGATTTATTAAGTATCATATTGTCTCGTAAATAATCAAAACCATATTCATTATTAGTACCATAAGTGATATCAGCATTATAAGCATCTTGCTTTTGACAAATAGATAATCCTTGTAGATTTATACCAACAGTTAGTCCAAGAAACTCAAATAATGGTTTATTTTGTTCTGCATCTCTCTGAGCTAAATAATCATTTACTGTTACTATATGTACACCATACCCGGATAAGGCATTTAAATATGCTGGTAAAGTAGCTGTTAATGTTTTACCTTCACCAGTACGCATTTCTGCAATACAACGATGATGTAGTATAATGCCACCTATTATTTGTACATCAAAATGACGCATACCAAAAATTCTTTTACTAGCTTCACGTACTACAGCAAATGCTTCAGGTAATAAATTATCTATATTAATTCCATTAGCTAACTTAATGCGAAATTCGTTTGTTTTATTGGATAATTGTTTATCTGTCATGCTTGACATGTTTTGTTCTAGACTATTAACAATATCAACAATTTTATTTATATTACGTATTATTTTAGTATTACGATTACTAAAAATTTTGGTGAGAAACTTTATAATCATTTAATTATATACTATATAATAAACTAACTTATATTCATGATAGTTGACAATAATTAACATTGTAACAATAATTTTACTAAAAAAAAATACTTATAAAATTAAGTAGTATTAGTCTATAAATTATATGTTATAATTATTAGTATTGAATAAATAATAAAATAGTTAGTATGTTACAGAAACCTTATATTATTAATTTTTTAAACAGTAATAAATCATCAGAACAATTTAGTATACCATTTTCCTTTAAAGAAAAAATTATATTATTAATTAAAATTAATAATTCATTATATGAAATAATACCAAAAAAATTACACCCATATTGTCAAGTAATAAATTTTCGTAATAACTTATTAATCATAGGTGTTAGTGATATAGGTTGGAAATTTTATTTAGATAAATTACATACTAAGTTAATAATTAAATTACGTTCAAATATTTTACCTAGTTTATCTAATATAATAATTAAAATTACTCCTAATTTATTGTTAAGTAATACTAACAATACATCTTCTAGTAATAGAGAAGGAGAAACTAAATTTACTAATAAAAGTATTAATGCTATTAATACGTTAATAAATAGTAGTCATGGAACTTTTAAAAAGTCTTTAAAAAAGTTAGTTAATATTATGTTAGCAAATTTAATATATTAAAAAATTAAAAAATTTATAATTTTAGCTAAAATTATTATCCTTTAAATAATACTCACTTGGTATACTAAATTTTATTGGTGATTCCTGATCATTATTAAATGTAACTAATTCCCAATTATCTGGATTAGATATCATTGTTCTTAATAACTTATTATTTAATGCATGTCCAGCTTTAAAAGCATTAAATTCACCAATAATATTATGACCATACAAAAATAAATCACCTATAGCGTCTAATAATTTATGACGTACAAATTCATTATTAAATCTTAACCCATCCTTATTCAAAATTTTATTATTGTCAATTATAATTGCACAGTTAATACTACCTCCTAACGCTAAACCATGCTTATGTAAGTATTTAATATCTTTTGTAAAACCAAAAGTTCTAGCTGAACTAATATTTTTAATAAATGAGGTAGTGGAAAAATTTAAACAGTAATATTGTCTATTAAAATTAATAATTGGGTGATTAAAGTCGATAAAAAAACTTAACTTAAATCCATTAAATGGTAATAATTCAGCCCATTTATCATATTCTTGAATATGTATAGATTTTTTTATACGAAAAAATTTTTTATGCGCATTTAATTCACAAATACCAACTTTAAGTATTAAATAAATAAAACAATAAGCACTACCATCCATAATAGGAATTTCTGGTGCGTCAACTTCCACTAATATATTATCAATACCTAAACCAGATAATGTTGCATGTAAATGTTCTATAGTGAAAATACGAGTATTGTTACTATCAATTAAACAAGTACATAATGTATTATCACATATAGTGTTAATATTAATAACAAAATCTACAGGTGGAACTAAATCAACTCTACGATAAATAATACCAGAATTTTCTGATAATGGTTTTAATATCATATTAATTTTTCTTCCAGTATGTAAACCAATACCAGTAATTTTTATAATATTTTTTATAGTACGTTGCTTAACCATATAACATATTATTATATTAAAATATAAAATAGTTATTTTATTAAGTAATAGATAATAAAATTAAATATTTAAATAACTTTAGTTTATTATTAATACATCATCACATGGAATATTATTAATGATGATATATTATTACTTTACTCATTTACATACTAAATTACTATATATTAGTAATTTATTGTATTTAATTCTATTTAAACTAAAATTTTTTTATTAAAAAACTATTACATAATTTAGTAGTATATTATACTAATCGGTACTAATTATATACTTAGTAAAGTAATTAACTAATTAAATTTAATTTTAAAATGATAATCATTAATTAATTTGATGAGTTATCATATACTTATTTATGTAAGTAGCAATATCACCAATTGTACCAGCTCCTTGAGTTATAATAATATCATTATCTTTGATAATTGACATTAATACAGAAATTAATTTGTTATTATCTAATATCGGTATGGATTGTGTTCTGCTATATTGATTCAGTGATATACATAGTGATTTACTATCAAAATTTTTAATTGGTTTTTCTCCAGCTGGATATATTGCCAGTATCAATGTTACATTAACATTAGACAATACACGAATAAAATCATCGTATAAATCATATGTTCTTGTAAATCTATGAGGTTGAAATATCATGATAATTCTTCTATCTGGCCAGCCAATATGAATAGTATCTATAGTTTCTTTTAATTCAGTAGGATGATGACCATAATCATCTATTAACATAATTTCTTTTATTTTCTTATTCATATAATTAATATTATATCTACCTAAAATAGATAATCTTCTTTTTACTCCACAAAATTTTGAGATACTATTAATTATTCTAGATAATTTAATTTTTTCTTTTATAGCAACGATAATTGCTGCTGTTATATTTAATGCGTTATGATAACCTGGAATTATCGTTGATATATTTATATCAGTACCATTTTTTTGCTTAATAATAAAAGATGTATTTATTTTATGTTGACGATAATTTGTAATATAAAAATCTGCTTGTTTATCAAAACCATAAGTAATAATATTTTTTTTAATACTAAAACATATTTTTTTTATTGGTAAACTATCTATACATAATACTATATAACTATCTACTGGGATTTTATTCAAAAAATTAATAAATTTTTCTTGTAAAAAATATAAGTTACCATAAGTACGTAAATGATCATTATCAATATTAGTAATTATACTAACTGTAGGATTTAAACGTACAAATGATATATCACTTTCATCAGATTCAGTAATAAAATATTTACTATTACCTAAGTATGAGTATATGTCTGATGATATGGTCAATCCACCATTTATTACAGTAGGTTTTAAGTTGTTATTTTTAAATATACTATATATTAAAGCAGTAGTAGTAGTTTTACCATGTGTTCCGGAAATAATAATATTATAATAGTTTTCCATTAATAGTGATAGCATATTCATTCTACTAATAATAGGAATACCTAATTTTTTAGCAGCTAATATTTCTGGATTATTACTACTAATAGCGTTAGAAAATACTATTAAATTAGTATTATTAATATTATTCTTGTGATGATAGAAAATTATATTTACTCCTAATACTATTAACTGTTTAGTAATTATAGTAGGAGATAAGTCAGAACCACTAACTTTATAGCCTTTTAGTACTAAAAGTTTTGCTATACCACTCATTCCAATACCACCAATTCCTACTAAATGAATATTTTTAATACAAGATAAATTTATCATAAAATTAACATCTAACTATATTGTTTATTTCTTTTGCTATATAATGTGTAGCATTATATGTTGCTATAATTTGTGCGCAACAAGCCATAGTAAATAATTTCTGTCTATTAATTTTAAGTAAAATATTAATTATTTTATCTGGAGTTACATCTGTTTGATCAACAATAATTGCAGCATTAACATTAGCTAATAAAGTTGCATTAAAATATTGTTGTTGATCTGAATGTATATATGGTATTAGTATAGATGGTAATCCAACTACTGCTAATTCACTAATAGTTAACGCTCCAGATCTACATATAACAATATCAGCCCATGAATATGCTGTAGCTATATTAGTTATAAACTCAGTTATTTTTATATTATTTATATTTAATGTATTACAAGTATATTTTACTAATTTGTAGTATCCATAACCTACTTGATGCCATACAATAATTATTCCTTTTAATACCTTTGCTATTATAGGTATAATTTTATTAATAATACTAGCCCCTTGACTACCACCAAGTGCTAGCACTCTTATTAAACCAGTTCTATTTTTTAATCTAATTACTGGTTTAGGAATATTTAATATTTCTGATCTTATTGGATTACCAACTACAGTAGCATGTTTAATAGTATTTGGGAATGCCTGAGTACATTTATCAGCAAATATACTAATTAATTTGTTGGCTTTTCCAACCACAGTATTTTGTTCATGTACGATAATAGGAATGCTCATTATTTTTGCAGCAATTGCTGTAGGAATAGAAATATAATTACCCATACATAATATGATATCTGGTTTCCACCAATGCAAAATATTTTTTACCTTTTTTATTGCTTTAAATATATCTAAAATAAATAATAGTTTTTCTAAATATGAACTATTAAAATTATTTATTTCTATAAATTTAATATCAATATTAAATTTTGGAACAATAATTTTTTCCATTCTATTTAAACAACCAATCCAACTTACTTTCCAATTAATTGATTGAAAATATTTTGCAATTACTACACCAGGAAAAATATGACCACCGGTACCACCAGTTGCTATAATTAAATGTTTATTTTTATTAAACATAGTTAAAAAATACTATTTATATAATTAGTAACTATAACACCAATAATTTACTTATAAAAGTATAATGACAAAATTATTTTTAACAATTAACAAATATTATTAAAAAAATAATAAAACTAATTAATATTTTATAGATCTTAATAAGTAAAATCTTAATATAAGGTTCTCACTAAGTTAGTAAATAATACTCCTCTTTCAACAAATGAACTAAATTGATCCGTACTAGCACATGCTGGTGATAATAACACTATATCATTTCTTTTAACATTAGGCACGATAATATGTATTAATTGATCTAATGTATTAGCTAAAATTACTTTATTGCATAATGATGCTATTTTATATTTATCTTTACCAAAACAATAAACTATTGTTTTATTATTATTTAACCACGGTAATAACGGAGAAAAATTAGCTGATTTACTATCTCCTCCAAGAATTAAATGTAATTTATTTTTAACGATGATGCTTTTTAAAGCAGCTATTGTACTACCAACATTAGTTGATTTTGAATCATTAATCCATTTAACATTATTACGTTCATGAACTAGTTGAAATCTATGTTTTAATCCATTAAACGAACATAGTATATTAATACTAATATTACGAGGAATGCATAAAATATCAGTTATTGCTAACACTATTAAAATATTATAATAGTTATGAATTCCTGTAATTCTTAATTTATTACATGATAAAATTATATTATTATTTACTACTATCCAATAAGAATTATTATAATAACTTATTTGATAGTTTCCTAATTTACCAAATGTTATATAATGATGATGTTTATTATAATTTAATAATTTGTCATAATATTTAGTATTAATAATACAATATTTAGCATTATAATATATTTTATATTTAATTGAGCTATATTCAATTAATCTTAATGGATAACGATCCATATGATCTTCACTAATATTAGTTATAACAGCAATCATTGCACGTAAACTATAAGTAAATTCTAGTTGAAAACTAGATAATTCTATTACGTATATTTGATAATACTGATCAAGCAATGATAATACTGGCACACCAATATTACCGCCAATACCAACCAATAATCCATTAGCTTTTATAATCTTTCCTACTAAAGTAGCGACCGTACTTTTTCCATTAGAACCAGTAATAGCTATGATTGGCTTATTAACTTCTCTAATAAATAATTCAATATCACTAATTATTTCAATATTTAAACTAATCAACTTTAATAATAGTGAGTATTTTAATTTTAATCCTGGACTAATAATAATTAGTTCTGCAGAAAATAACCATAGTTTATTTATTGATCCTAAATGACATGGAATATAACTAGGTATTGATTGATATAAATATCTACGTGTGTCAATAACTTTTGGGATAACACCCCTTTTAAGAAAAAATTTAACACATGATAGTCCAGTAATACCTAAGCCAATAATAACTATATTTTTATTTTTGTAATTAGTCATTACAATATTTTAATTGCATTAAAGATACTATTAATAGTACAAAAGAAATTATCCACACACGTACCACAATTAATTGTTCTTTATAACCTTTTAATTCAAAATGATGATGAACTGGTGCCATAAGAAAAATTCTTTTTCTAGTTATTTTAAAAAAAGTTACTTGTATTATAACTGATATAATCTCTATAAAGAAAAACCCACCCATAATTAATAGTAAACTTTCCTGATTTATTAATATAGATATTAATCCTATAGTTCCACCTAATGATAATGATCCAACATCCCCCATAAATAACTTTGCTGGATAACAATTAAACCATAAAAATCCTAAACTAGCTCCAATTATTATCGCGCATAATACTACTAATTCACTAGATAAGCTAACATAATTAATATTAAAATATTTACTTAATTTTATATTACTAGTAATAAACGATAAAATTAATAATCCAGTACTAGTAAATATTATTGGTACAATTACTAAACCATCCAATCCATCAGAAATATTAACAGCATTACTCGTTCCTACTATTACTAAATAAGATAATATTACAAACATTAACCAAGAATAAATTTTTATATATCCAATAAAAGGAATAATAATTAATAATTCATAATTTATAACATGTTTAGTTAAAATACATATAATAATTATTATTGACAATATTGATTGCCATAAGTATTTTTTTAATGCGCTTAGCCCTTGTGTATTATTATAATACACCTTATAATAGTCATCCACAAATCCTATAATACTATATCCAATAAGTAAAAATATTATATATTTTATAAATATATTATTATAGTCTACCCATACTAGGGTAGATAATATAATTGCAATGTTTATAATAATACCACCCATAGTTGGGGTATTATCTTTTATTTTGTGTGATTTAGGATAACAATATCTTGTTACTTGTTTACAATTCAGGTTAACTAAGATAGGAAAAATTAAATATCCTATAAATATAGTAATAATAAATGTAGTTAATAAAATAATAAGTAAAACATATACATTTAATGTATTAATGTGATAACAATAATAATCAATTAATTTTATTAACATAATATACTATTAACAAGCATAGTTACTATATAATTAGCTACAGTATTATGTGATCCTTTAACTAATATAGTAATATTATTATAATATAATATTAATTTCCTTGTATAATTAACTAAATTAATTAAATCAAAAAAATGTTTGTTATTACTAATATTTTTACCTAAAAAGTAACTTAATTTTCCTATTGTTAAAATCTCATTAATATTAAAATTTTTAATTATTCTACCAGTAAATTTATGATATAATATACTGTTGTTTCCTAATTCTAGCATATCACTTATAATCATAATTTTATAACCTGAAAATTTAGATAAAGTATTAGCAGCAAATATTGTAGAACCAACATTAGCATTATAACTATCATTAATTAATAATTTTTTTTTACCCAAAAAAATTGGATATAATCTACCACTAATTGGTAATAACTGGGATATTCCTTGAACTACTGCCGATAACGGAGCACCAGCTAAAATAGCCAAAGCACTAGCTGCTATAATATTAGAAATATTATATATACCAAATAATGGTATAGTTATTTTACATCTACCAATCGGTGTATATAAATAATAATGAACATTATGAATATTAGTTATATTAATAACAAAGAAATGTGCTAAATTATTTCTATGTATAGAAAAATACCAGACCCTCTTATTATAAAGTAATGGTTTCCAATTTATAATATCATTACTATTAAGATTAATAATACAATGACGTACTGATTTTTCTAAAAATATTTCACTCTTAGCTCGTGAAACTCCATAAATATTTTTAAATCCTTTTAGATGAGCAAAAGAAATATTATTAATTAGTACTATCTCTGGTTTTGCTAAGCTATTAGTCCACATAATATCACCAAAATTATTAGAACCTAGTTCAATAACAGCAAAATCATGTTTTGAATTTAATTTTAATAAAGTTATTGGTACTCCAATATCATTATTTTGATTACCAATATTACATAATACATGACCACATTGCTTTAAAATATTATTAGTAATTTCTTTTACTGATGTTTTACCAGAAGAACCAGTAATAGTTATTACTTTTACCGAATATTGTTGTCTAACCCACAAACTTAATTTTCCTAATGCTTTTCTAGTATCAGAAACTATTAACTGAGGAATATTTATTTTATATTCACGACAAACTAAGATAGCTATTACACCATTATTAATAGCTTCTAATATAAAATTATGAGAGTCAAAATTTTTACCTTTTAAAGCAATAAATAAACATTTTTTATTTTTTGTAATTTTTCTTGAGTCAAAACTAATTGTAAATATTTTATCATCGTTAACATTGTTAATTAGTTTAGCATTAACTATTAATGCAATTTTAGATAAGGTAATTAGTAACATTTTATATTTTTTAATAAATTATTAACTATAAATTTATCAGAATAATAAAAGTAATTATTTTTAATAATTTGATAATTTTCGTGACCCTTACCAGCAATAACAATAACATCTTTCTTATTAGCATTACTTATAGCATAAGTAATTGCTTGACTACGATCAATTATAATTTTAACTGTTTTAATATTATGCATACCAAATTTTATGTCATTAATTATTGATAATAATGATTCATTACGTGGATTATCACTAGTAATAATACTTATATCAGCATAATTATTAGCAATATAACCCATCATTGATCTTTTTTGTTTATCTCTTTCACCACCACAACCAAATATACACCATAATTTATTATTACAATAACTTCTACTAATTAATAATAATTTTTTAAGAGCTTCAGGATTATGTGCATAATCAATAATTATTATTGGATAATTTACTACATTTATAACTTCCATTCTACCTACTATTGGTTTTAAGTATTTAGCAGTATTTATTAATTCCGATAGTGGGTAATTTAATGATAGTAAAGTAACTAGTGCTAGTAATACATTTGTAACATTAAATTCACCAATTAACTTAGTATTAATATTACCATTACCCCAAAAAGAGCAAAACTTAATATTAGTATTACTAATAGTATATAATATATCATCAGCGTATAACCAATAATTATTATAATAATTAGATATTTTTTTACTTATTGATACTACTGAAACGTTAGATATTCTGTTTGCCCAAATTGCCCCAATCGTATCATCAACATTAATAATATTATGATGTATATTGAATTTACTAAATAGCTGCCATTTACTAAAAATATATTGTTTCATACTACCATGATAATCTAAATGATCATGACTAATATTACTAAATATTGCAGCATTAAAATATAAATCATCTATTCTATTTTGTGTAATTCCATGAGAGGAAACTTCTAATGTTACAAATTTTACCCCACTTAAAACAAAATTTAATAATTGTCTTTGAATATCTATTGGTGATATTGTAGTATTATATGTTGGTGATAAGTAATTATCTTTGATCATACCATTACCTATAGTACTCATCACTGCACTATTTTCTCCTAATAAATATATCCATTGTGATACTAAATTAGTAATGGTGGTTTTACCATTGGTACCAGTAACACCTACTAATTTAATCTTTTTTGATGGTTGATTAAAAAATCTACCAGCTAATGCTGATAATTTTAATTTTAAATTTTTAAATAAAATAATTGGAATACTAGTATAAAATCCTAAATTATTAATATAATTATTATTAGTTAATTCAATAATTATTGCTTGTGCACCATTTTTGATAGCGATATTAATATAATTATAACCATGAGTACTGTGGCCACTTATAGCTATAAATAAACTTCCTTTAGTTACTAAGCTACTATGTAATACAATATCAGTAATATTATATTTAGATAAATCATAATTATTTTCTAATATAATAATATCTTTAATCCATGGACGAACTAGATGATATAGATTATAGTTCATTTTTTAATACTTTTAATTAATTAAATTATGATATGAAATATACACAAAGTCATAAATAGATTTTTATAAATTACTTAACTAAATTTAATTTATTTTTTGAGCAATACGTAAGATTGCACTACGTGATCGATTATTATTAATTATTTCATTTAATGATGGTTTAATTTTTTTTAAAAATTTAAATTTTTTATTTTTATTATCTTCTAATGTAAATTTTTGATTTATACTAAATAAATTAGTATTATTAGTAATAATCATTGGTGACATAAAATTTTTTATTATTCTATCTTCTAATGAATGGAAACTAATAACAGATAATATTCCTTTGGAGGATAATATCCAATATATATAATTTAATAGTAATATAATTTCCTTTAATTCTTGATTAATAAACATTCTAATTGCACGAAAACTTTTAGTTGCTGGATGTTTTTTATTGTACTTATTAATACTTCTATAACTTCTAATAATAATTTTTGATAGATCAACAGTATTTACTATATTATTATATTTTTTAAATTTACATATATTTTTACTAATATATTTAGCATGACGTTCTTCACCTAGATTATATAGTACTGAATAAATATCATGATATTTAGCATAATTTAACCAGTATCCTGCAGTATAACCTATTTTATTATTCATGCGCATATCTAATGGACCGTTTATCATATAAGAAAAACCCCTACTAGGATCATTTAACTGTATTGATGATATACCTAAATCTAGTAATATTCCATCAATACGTCCTAATAAATCTAATTTTCTTATATATTTTATCATATTAGAAAAATTATCATAAATAATATAACACCTTTTATCTAAAATATTATGAGCTATTTTTATAGCTAATGGATCACGGTCTATTACTATTAACTTACCATTTTTATCTAGTTTAGATAATATTAATTTAGCATGTCCTCCAGAACCAAAAGTAGCATCTATATATATACCATTAGGTTTTATATTAAGACTATTAACAGCTTCATGTAATAATACTGTATTATGTTGATATTTATTAGTCATAAATTAATTTTGTATTATAAATAATAATTCTATTAAATTAATATAAAATTTTATTTTATAATAATTTAGTTTATTTTATATAAAAATATCTAACAATAGAATAATTAATTAATCCTCTTTATGAAGAATACTTTATTTTACATATTAAAGATACTATTTATAGTATATTTTGTATTTTTACGTATGTTAAATATAAATGCGAAATCTTATAGTAATAAATTTATTAGTATTTACTCTGATATAATTAGTATTGACCATAATAAAACAATAATATTTTCAGGACATGTATCATTAAAGAATAATAATAATATTATTTATTCAGACAAACTAATTTTAAGATATACGGTACCAGAAAATAATCAAAGATTTTTAATAAAAATAGTAGCTATTGGACATATTAGATTTTTTAATAAAACAAACAAAATTACTGGAGATAAACTAAAATTATACTTTAATACAAATAATATTCATATTAGTAATCATTTTAACATAGTAAAGATTAAAAAATATAATAATTTATATAATATAGTATACAACATCGATAATATATTTATAACTAATGGAAAATTATATTTATGTTCTATAAATAATAATAGTATTATTATTTGTGGATCAAAAATAGTTTATAATTATTATGATAAAGTTATTAATATACGGCATGCTAAAATTAAGTTAAATAATATACCAATATTTTATAGTCCGCACTTATCTTTTGTTAATAATAAATTACCATATTTTAATATATTATTACCAAAGATAAATTATAATAGTAAAGGAATAGAATTAAATATTCCACATAGATTACTTAGTAACTTTCATTCTTACGAAATAATTACTATTCCTAGTATTAAACAAGGTATTTTTAACTTAAAAAATAAATTTAATTATCTATATAAAAATTATCATGGATTAGTAGAATTTTATTTTATTCCTAATCAAAATAGAATAAATAATAACTTGTGGCTACTTTATTGGTCTAATACACTAAAGAAAAATAATTATCAACTAGATATTATTTATAATAAATCTAATAATTTTAATTTTATAAAATCATTAAATATTAATAATTATCTTAATAATAATATAATAAAAAAATATTATTTCTTAATAAATAAGAATAATTTTAATAGCGATATTTTATATGAAAAATTTTTAACAAAAGACAATAATTACTATGATATTAATTCGTTAATTAATTTTTATTACTATAAAAATTTATATAATAAGCTAATTCATTTTAGCATATTAGGGCAATTTAACAAATATACTAATAATAATAGTATGTTAAAATATTTTTATATCACCTCTAAATTAAATTATATAATTCGTACTAATAAATTAGGAATACTAAATTCATCATTTAATTTAAACACTCTATATAAAAATAGAGATATTAATAATAGTTACTATAGTAAAATTAACAATTTACTTAATAATAAATATATATATGTATTACCAAAAATAGATATTAGTTGGTATATGATAGCAAAATTATACATTAATAATTACACACAAATTATTAAGCCGATTATAGAGTATAAATACGATATATTAAATAATAATTTTAATTACGATAATTTTGATCAAAATAAATTTATTTATTTATCTAATAGTATTAATAAAGATAGATTTTCTAATCACTATCTTTTTGAAGGATTTAAAACACTTTTATTTAATAAAAACATAGAAAAATTATATCTTTCATTAGGAATGATACAACATATATTACCTAATTATAATAAAATTATAAATAATATTTGGTTTAATCAAAATATTACAAATTTTAAAAATAAACTTGCTATTGATAACAATGTAGAATTTACTAGAAATATAAATAATATTGTACTTAATAATACAAATATTAATTTTAAATTTAAAAATACGAGATTATTAACAATTAACTATTATTATTTAAATTTAAAATATCTGAATATTAATAAATCACTTTCTTCTTTAGAACATAAGATCGGAGTTAATTTTAGTTGGTTAATTAATAAAAATTGGACTATTAATAGTCAAAATAATTTTAATATAAAAAATATTAATATAAATAACCAAATTATCAATATAAAATATAAGAACTGTCATTTTAATTTTATTATTAAATATGAATATGAATCATCTTATAATAAGATACATGATAACTTAGCTAAAAAAAATAATAACCATATTTCTTTTAGTATTGGTACTGATAATTAATATTAAAAATAAATAATGAAATATATGTACTTGCTATTTAGCATATTTATTAATTTAATACTAACTAGTAGTATATATTCTACACCAATTTTATTAGATAAAATAAATACTATTGTAAATAGTAATATAATTTTAGATAGTGATATTAATAATGAAATTAAACATGTGTTAAAAGATAATACATATACATTATATAATAAATATGATTATTATATTATATATTATAGAATTTTATATATGTTAGTAATTAATAATATAATTTTATCTAAAAATATTATTAACGATAAACAAATAGAAAATATAACAACAAAAATTATTAAAGACATAAATATAGATGATATAAATTTTTTTACACCAAAAATAAGATTTAATTTTGTTAAAAATCAAATTTACCAAATAATTTTAAATAGACAAATAATTAACTATATTATACATAATACAATAATTTCAACACAAGAAGTTGATATTCTGTCAAAACAGATAATAAATAAATATTTTCATAAAATTAGAGTTAAACTAAGTTATTTTATAATTAATTTATTGAAACATACATCTAATAAAATAAAAATGATGTACATAATTAATAATTCTATTGATTATAGTAATAATTGTTTACACTTTAATAAATTAACATATCTAATAAATAATAAATTAATTAACATAAAAAAATATAATAATAATGATTGGCAATCAATAGACAGTATACCATTTTTAATAAAAAAACATATAAAGAAGATTTATAAAAATATATTAATTGGTCCAATCTGTGCAAAAAACAAAATATATTTTGTAAAAATAAATAATATCTGTAAATTAGATAGAAATATTTTAAACAATAAAATATATATTATAAGATATGTTATAATTAATTGGAAATATTTCAATAATAATTTATTAATACGTAATTTTAATAAACTTAGAAAGCAAATTTATAGTAAAAATATTAATTTTTATGATATTTTAAATAGACTAGTATTTGGTAATAAAAATTTTTATATTACTGGTATATGGTTTAGTAATATTAGTTATGTACATCCATTAATAAAAAAAGTAATTTTAAATATGAATATTAATGATATTAGCAGCCCAATTAAAATAAAACATAACTGGTATATTATACAATTATTAGATACCTATAATGAAAATAATAATTTTTTAAGAAAATATAGTTATCTAGTAATTTTAAAACGTTATCTTTCAGAGATAAGAAAATTTTTTATCAACACACAATACAATCAATCTTATATAAATTCTAATATTAATAATTATGAATAATTATAATATTGTTCTGCCGGTGAACTATAAGAAATAATTAGACTATATTTAATTATTAATTTAGAATAATGTGTATAGCTAGTAAATATTATTATTTACACTAATCCTAATTTATTAATTAATAAATCAAAATAATCATCATTACCATTAAAAATATAATTATTCAACTAATATAAAAAATAAAACTATTAGTATCACTAATATACATTAAAAATAAATTAGATACTGGTAATAGTAAGCATATTTTTATTACTCTAAAGCAAGGATATAATTTTTACTTATTAAATAATTTTTTATTTCTTATCATTAGAACAATTAATAAAATTGTTGTTAATATCAGCAGAATTATTTTTTTACTAATCATACTAAATTTTTATTAAAATGATGAGAAAATAACTTTAATGATATTTATATAAAAAATATACGTATTACAGCTACAATTTATGTATTACTAAATAAAGTATTAAAATTAGTTAATAAAAATTACTATATAATAGTATTATGATATTATATGACTACTTAAAATATGATTATAAAATTTCTAATCCATATATTTATCTTTATGGATTAAATTATCATACTAGATACATTTTTTGGGAACTAAAAAGATTAATATTATTATTTCATTAATTAATTCATTAAAAAAAGTAATTATAGTGATTATCACTAGCAGATGATTTTTTCAAGTTAAGTATTTAAATCACGTTGATATTATACTAACTATGTATCATGATTAACTAATTTCACTAATAAAATATTATTACTTTGATAAGTTAATAAATATTACTATGGATTATTATTTATTAGTAACTTTAGCATATCGTAGTATTATTTTTTTAGAAGTAGCAGAATTTAACAAAATATAATATATATAATATAATGAAATTGAAGTTAAAGTATAATCATAAATTATAATATGGTTAATTTAAATAAAAAAATTTTTAGAAAAAAATTTGGTCAAGTATTTTTAAAAGATGCTAGTGCTATAAATAATATTATTCATTTAATATGTCCAAAAATCAATCAAACAATTGTAGAAATTGGTCCAGGTACTGGAGCTATAACAAAAAAATTAGTAAATTTAGTAAAATATTTATTTTTAATTGAAATAGATATAGATTTAGCTACAAAATTAGTAAATAAGTTTAGTAATAATAATATTAATATTATATGTCAAAATGTTACTAACACTAATTTTTTTATATTAAGTAGAAAAATTAATCAAAAATTAAGATTATTTGGTAATTTACCATATAATAGTTGTATAAATATTATTTTTCATATGTTAAAATATACTAATGTTATTTATGATATGCATTTTATGTTACAACAAGAGTTAGCTAATAGAATTATTGCTTTACCAAATCATAAAGAATATAGTAAACTAAGTGTTATTATACAATATTATTATGATGTAGTACCGCTTATTACTATACCCCCAACATCATTTTATCCGATCCCAAAAGTTTATTCTACTATAATTAAATTTATACCACGTAATCAGAAAATAAATATTGATTTAGATAAACTAATATTAATTCTAAATTTAGCTTTTAATCAGAGACGTAAAAAAGTAAGTAATAGCTTAAAAAAATTATTTTCTATACAGGATTTAGTAAAGTATAATATAAATCCATCATTAAGAGCTGATGAAATAACTATTGATCAATATTATTATTTAACAAATAAAATTTAGTATTTAAAATCTATGTCTATTTATTTTATTGGTGATGTTCATGGTTGTTATAATGAGTTGTGTAGATTATTAGATATTATTAATTATGATGATAATAATGATCAATTATTGTTAACTGGTGATTTAATTTTTAGGGGGGCCAAATCACTAGAAGTACTAAAATTAATTTATAAACTAAAAAATACTAATATAGTTTTAGGTAATCATGAATTAAATTTACTAGCATTATATAATGGTATCTCATTAAAATATAATGATCTTGTTATTACTAATAATATATTACATTCATCTGAAATAGAAGAATTAATAAGTTGGTTAAAATTTAGACCTATATCAATAGTTAATAAAACAAAAAAATTTATTGTTGTTCATGCTGGTATATTACCGTTTTGGAGTATTAAGAAAATTATTAAGTATACTAAAGAAATTGAATTTATTTTGAGAAGTAGTTATCATAAGTACTTTTTATATTTTCTTTTTAAGAATAGTTTAAATAATAAACTACTTGAATTATTTACTTTACATAAGTTAGAATACATCAGATTTAATACTAATGTGTTTACACGTATTCGTTATTACTACAATTATTATCAACTAGATAATAAGTATCTAGGCTTTCCAATAAATAAACCAACACATTTAATTCCTTGGTTTAATAAAGTACAAATATTAAACAAATATAGTATTATTTTTGGGCATTGGTCTACATTATCTAATAATCTTGCTCTAAGCAAGATTTATAATATTGATACTGGTTGTTGTTGGGGAAGAAAATTAACAGCACTATGTTGGGATAATAAAAAATATTATTATGTAAATAAAGGTTAAATTTTTATCTCTTTTCTAAAATTTTAAAACAAAGATTTACTTTATTATAACGATAGTACTTAATAAAAACTGGATACCAATTTCTTAAATCAAATTTAGGAAAAAATACATTACCATGCACTAATAAGTCAATATTAGTAATGTATAACCTTTTTGTGTACTTAAAAAACAATTTATATATTTGAGCGCCACCTATAATGAGATGTTCATCGTTATCATTTAATGATAATAAGATTTCCTTTATTGTATTTACAATTTTAACATTAGTAAAATTAGTATTTTTTATAGTCTTAGTTAAAATTATATTATGTCTATATGGTAATATACCAATAGATTCATATGTATTACGTCCCATAATAATAGTTTTATGTAAAGTATGTTTTTTAAACCATAAACGATCAATCGGTATATTCCATGGAATATTATTATTTAATCCAATTACTCTATTTTTAGCAACAGCTACAATCATACTAATCATTTAAAATAAACTATTTTTGGTTACAAAAAATATCATTTATACTAAATAAACCATTTTTATAATTTATAATCCATTTTGCTGCTTTAATAGCACCAATAGCAAAAGATTTACGATGATACACTTTATGTTTTATTTCTATACATTCTAAATCATTTATAAATATAATGCTATGTTTGCCAATAACATTACCTAGTCTAATAGAAGTTAATTTTATATCATTTATTTCTTTTATGCTGTTAATATTTTTATTATTTGATATTAAGTTAAAAATTTTTTTTGCCAACATTAATGTTGTACCGGATGGTATCTGTTGTTTGTTACGATGATGTGTTTCAATAATATGCACATCAGTAATATTATTAAATTGTTCAATAATATTATTAAATAAACTATTAACTATTATATTAATACCATTACTAAAATTCTCAGATAGCAAAATACTAATTATTTTACTTTTTTTTTTATAATATTTTTTTGTTCTTCATTAAATCCTGTAGTTCCAATAACTATATTTTTACTATACTTACAACATTTTTTAATACTTTCTATACTACTATTAGGATTAGTAAAATCTATTAATACATCAAATTTATCATTTACTAAATTAATATTATTAGTAGTTAATATTCCTACTGGGGTAGATAAACCAATTAATTTACTTACATCAATATTATTATATTTAGAGTAATTACTAACAATAGCAGCTCCTAATTTTACTTTATAATTATTTTGTAATATTAATTTAATTATGGTTTTACCCATACGTCCATTAGCACCAGTTACTGCAACTCTTATATTTTTATTTATCATAAAATAATATTAATAAATTATGTTCTAAATATTTTAGGTAATTTAAATGATAATTTTTCTTCATTAAAAATTATTTCTTTAATAATTATATTACTATATTGTTTTTTAATATATTCAATAAATTGTGTTATTAAATACTCAGGGGTTGATGCGCTTGAGGTAATACCAACTGTATTAATATTATTCAACCATCTTTTTTTAAAAGATAAAATACTGTCAATCATGTAAACTTTTTTATTATATTTTTTAGCTATTGCTAGTAATTTATTAGCATTAGATGATATACTAGAACCAAATATGATAACTAAATCAGTAATTTTAGCTAATTTATGTATTGCTTTTTGTCTATTACTTGTAGCATAACAAATATTATTTTTTCCTAACTCTAAAATATTTGGAAATTTACTTTTTAATGTATTTATTATTTGGTATGTATCAAATATTGATAATGTAGTTTGTGTTAAAAAACATAATTTATTATTACTTTTTATTTCTATACGATTAGCATCGTATAGTGATTCTACTATATATGTAGTAGCACTACTATATTGACCAATAACTCCTAATATTTCTTGATGCTTAGAGTCACCAATAATAATTGTATCAATATTATTTTCATCAGCATAAGAAGCTTGACAATGAATTTTTTTAACTAAAGGACAAGTGGCATCAAATACAACTAAATCACGTTTATAAGCATTATTAATTATATTCTTTGTAGTACCATGAGCCGAAATAATAAATACAGAACCACTAGGAATATTATTAATATTACTATCAATTACAACACCATTATCTTTTAAGTAATTTATTACATAGTTATTATGTACTAACTCATGATTTATATATACTGGTGATTTATATAAATTTAATACCTGTTGAACTATACTAATTGCTCTAATCACACCAGCACAAAAACCTCTAGGTTTTGCTAATATAATATTCATATACTTAAAAAATTAATATTTATTAATATTTTTGTATTTTATATAAACATTATTAATTATAATAAAAATAATACCAAAAAATATATAGATATCAGCAATATTACATATTAATAAATTTATATTTAAAATATTAATATTAATAAAATCTACCACGGCATTATACTTTATTCTATCATAGAAATTACCACAGGCTCCGCTAATAATTAATATATAAGCTATATCTAATAACTTATTATTACGGAGATAAAATAATTCGATAATTAATAGTAATATTATAATAACTGTTATTATTGGTAATATATACAAAACTGATATATTATTAGATAATAGACCAAATATAATACCTTTATTAAAAGTTAAAAAAAAGCTTAAATATCCATCGATAATAATTTTTTTATTATTTAAATTATTAATTATATATTGTTTACTAAATATATCTATATTAAATAATAATATAAATACTATTATTAGATACAATCTACTGTAATAAATATATCTAAACAAATTTTCTTATTTCTCCATTTCCAGTAATATTAATTATACATCTATTACATATAGATGTATGTATCATTGACAATCCAACACTACTATCATAATGCCAACATCTTTGACATTTTTTATCTTTAGATTTAAAAATACTAATTTTTAATTTGTAAATATTTTTTGATTTTACTGCATTGTAATTAGCTTTGTAATAAGGAAAAATTAGTACTTTAGATACGATAAATATAAACTTCAATTCATTATTTAATTTATTTAATTCTTTTAATAAATTTGACTCAACATATAAAATAATATTAGCTTCTAAAGAGTCATTAATAATCTTATTAATTTTTGCTTTTTCAATAACTTTATTAACTTCATTACGAACTAATATTATTTTTTCCCAAAATTTATTGTTTAATGGATTATCATTACTTAGTGGTGTTAATTTATAATACAATTCTTCAGTAAATACACTATTAGATCTATTACCAGGTAAAAATTGCCAAATTTCATCAGCAGTAAATGATATAATAGGAGCTAACCAACGAACAATTGATTCACTAATATGAAATAATGCCGTTTGACAACTACGATGAGGTATACTACCTTGTTTAGTTATATATTGACGATCTTTTATTATTTCTAGATATAATGAACTCATTGTTATAGAACAAAAATATAATATTTGTTTAACAACATTATGAAAACGATAGTTATTATATTCATGGATAATATTAGTTTGAGTTTGATATGTTTGATCTAGTATCCATTTATCAATAGCAATCATATTATCATACTTAACTTCATTTACTGTAGGGTTAAATTTATCTAAACTAGATAATAAAAAACGCATTGTATTACGAATACGTCTATAATTATCAGCTGATTGTTTTATTATCTTTAAAGATATATGAACATCGTTAGAAAAATTAGTTGAAGCAATCCATAATCTTAATACATCAGCACCAAAATTATCTATTATTTGTTTAGGACTAATAACGTTACCATCAGATTTAGACATTTTATTACCATTATGATCAACAGCAAAACCATGTGTTATTATTTTTTTGTATGGTGGTTTTTGTTGTACAATAGTTGATAGTATTAATGAAGACATAAACCATCCTCTACATTGATCTAAACCTTCTAAACAAAGATCAGATACGTTATGTCCTCTAAAATCATTTCTATGTTTCAAAACTGAATAAAAGGTGGCTCCGGAATCAAACCAAACATCTAAAATATCATTAACTTTATTGTATGAAGTTGCATCTTTTCCTAAAAATGATTTAATATCTAAATCCCACCATATTCTAATACCATATTTTTTTACTAATTTAGCAATACGATGTATTAAATATATTGTATCGGGATGTAAATGACCTGTTTTTTTATGAATAAATAGTGGTATTGGCACTCCCCAAGTTCTTTGTCTAGAAATACACCAATCTGGTCTATTCATAATCATATCTTTAATATTTTTAAAATTAAAATATGGTATCCATTTAATTTGTTTAGCTTGTTGTATTAATTGTTGGCGCAAATTATGTTTATTTATATCAATGAACCATTGTTCTGTCGTACGAAATATAGTTGGTATTTTATGACGCCAACAATAAGGATAATTGTGTGTTATATTTTCTTTGTGAAATAAATTATTATAATGTATTAATAGTTTTATTACTTTATTATTTAATATTAACCACTGTAAACCATATAATTCCGGTAATATAGTTTTTATACAATACTGGCCGTGTATATCAACAATGTTAATTATTTCTAAGTTATATTTCTTTCCTAGAATATGATCATCTACTCCATGTCCAGGAGCAATGTGTACTAAACCTGTACCAATATCATATTTAACATGATTAGATGAAATTATCGATACTAATAATGGTAAAAATGGATGTCGTGATTTTAATTTAATTAATTGATTACTATTAATAAAACATAATATTGTGTAATTAGTAATATTCATAGTTAACATTAATTTAGTTAATAACTTTTCTGCAACAATAACATTAATATAATTATTAATATTAACAACTACATATTTTAAATTATAATTAATAGCTATTGCTTGGTTAGCTAATAATGTCCATGGATTAGTAGTCCAAATTAGTAAAAATGTTGAATAATTACTATAATGTTTATTGTTTAGTAATTCATTTAACACATTATTATTAATTACCTTAAATTTTACATATATAGATTCTGATATACGTGAATTATACTCAATTTCTGCTTCTGCTAATGTAGAACAACACTTAGTACACCAATGTACTGGTTTTTTTCCTTTATATAAATAATTTTTACTAATAATTTCTGAAAAAAGTTTTATAGTATTTGCTTCAACACTATTATGAATAGTTAAATATGAATTATCCCAATCACCAATTACTCCTAATCTAATAAATTCTTCTTTTTGTTTTCTTACTTGAGATATAGCATACTTGTAACAATTAGTATTAAATTTGTTAATATTTTTATATTTATTATTTTTTAATAGCTGTTCTACTTTTAATTCTATTGGTAACCCATGACAATCCCATCCTGGAATATATGGTGCATCATAACCAACAAGATTTTTATATTTAATAATTATATCTTTTAAAATTTTATTTATTGCATGACCCATATGTATAGGACCATTAGCATAAGGTGGTCCATCATGTAGTATAAAAATTTTTTTATTCTTTTTTGCATTCCTAATAGTTTTATATAAATTTTCCTTATACCATTTTTCTATTATTTTTGGTTCATTTTGTATTAAGTTAGCTTTCATTTTAAAACTAGTTTTTGGTAAATTAATAGTATTTTTATATTCAATCATTATTATTTTATTTTCCTTAAAAATTTCTAAGTATTATTTTTTATAAAATTACGTGTTTCTATAATATCAGCAGATATTTGTTGTTTTAGTTGTTTTATCGAATTAAATTTTTTTTCGTTACGAATCTTTTTTATAAAATAAACATCTATCATTCGTCCATATAAATTAATGTTTACATCTAGTAAATGTACTTCTAACTGTTGTTTATAACCTAATGTTGTTGATACACTATTAACATTAGCTACACCAAATATCGGATATGAAAAAATATTATTTACTTTTACAATATAAACACCATTAATTGGTAAAATTATTTTAACTAAAATTATATTAGCTGTAGGATAACCTATGATTCTACCTAGTTTTTTATTAGAAACTACAATACCAGATATTACATAAGGATGTCCTAATAAAATTTGAGCTTCTTTTATTTTATCTTGTAATAACAAATTACGTATTTTAGTACTACTTATTCTTTCTCCATTATTAGTATATGTCGTAATTTGTATAATATTAAATTTAAATTTTCTTGCTATTTTCTGTAAAAATATATAGTTTCCTTTCCTATTATAACCAAAACGAAAATCATCACCTATAACAATACATTTCATATTAATTTTTTTTACTAGAATATTTACAATAAATTTATAAGCGTTAAATGAAGAAAATTTTTTATTAAAATTAACACATAATATTTTATCTATATTATTTTCGTAAAGATATTTTATTTTATTTCTTAAATTAGTTAATCTATAAACTTTTTTATAAAAAAATTCTTGAGGTTGAGGTTCAAAAATAATAACTATATTTGGTAAATTATAATATTTGCTTTCTATTTTTAATTTTTCTATAATTACTTGGTGTCCTCTATGAAAACCATCAAAGTTACCTATAGTAACTATATGTTGGCTACTACAATTTTTTATATTATGTATTCCTCTAATAAATTTTGTCATATAATGTAAAATTTATATAATTTAACTTATTCTTATATTATATTATTAATATTAATAATATGATATAGAATATTGTAAAACATCTTTTCTTTATTAATAATAAATTGAGGGGGTAATTATTTTGGTTAATATTAAATCAAATAAGCAGCATATTATAAAATCTAAAAAAAATCACATCAATAATATCAGTAAAAAATCTATGATACGTACTTTTCTAAAAAAAACTAATAGAGCCATACTAAATAATGATAAAGTAACTGCAAAAAAGCTATATCTACATTTACAATTAATTCTTGATCGTCAAGCTAGAAAAGGTATAATTCATAAGAATAAAGCAGCCAGACACAAATCTAATATAATAAAAAGAATTAATAATCTACAATAATTATATATTCATTATAATATTAGTTTTTATAAAATACTAAAACTTACCTGCTACATTTTTATGTTAGGTAAAATTTAATTAGTATCTAGTTAAATCATCAAAAAATTTTTTAACACCATCAAAAAAACTTTTTGATCTCGGACTATTTTTATGTCCACTAGGACCATCAAAACTATTACGTAACTCTTTCATTAACTGAATTTGTTTGTCATTTAATCTAACTGGTGTTTCTACAACAATTTTGCATATTAAATCCCCATTTATACCATTACGTATTGACCTAGCACCTTTCCCCCTCATTCTAAATAATCTACCAGTTTGAGTTTCAGCTGGTACTTTTAATTTTACTTTACCATCAATAGTTGGTACTTCTATTTCACCACCAAGTGCCGCTATAGCAAAATTAATAGGTACATCACAATATAAATTACTACCATCTCTACTAAATATAGGATGCTTATTAACTTTAACTTGTACATATAAATCATTAGATCTATTATTTACAGATAACCTTATATTATCTCCATTGTCTACTCCTGCAGGCAATTTAACTGATAAAGTTTTTAATCTTTCTACTTGACCATTACCATGACAAACTACACAAATATTTTTAATAATTTTACTATCTCCATGACAAGTTGGACAAGTTTGTTGTATCATGAAAAATCCTTGTCTCATCTGTATTTGTCCTTGTCCTCTACAAGTTGAACAAATAGTAGCAGTGGTTCCTGGTTTAGCACCACTACCATAACATATATTACATCTTTCCAATATTGGAACATTTATTTCACGTGTTGTACCTTTAACTGCCTCTTCTAGTGATAACTCTACAACAAATTTTACTGATTTATTATGATTAGAATACTGTTTTTTACTACTACCAAATATATCACCAAAAACATCACCAAAAATATCACTAAAATCAGTACTACTACCAGTAGTAAAACTACTTGTATTATCAAAAGCAGAATGACCATATTGGTCATACATAGATCGTTTTTTTGGGTCAGTTAATACTTCATAAGCTTCTTTAATTTCTTTAAATTTAGACTCAGCTTTACTATTTCCTGGATTACGATCAGGATGAAACTTTATAGCTAAACGTTTATAAGCTTTTTTTATATCACGTTCACTTGCTTGTTTTGATACACCCAAAATACTATAATAGTCCAATTTAGCCATATCTTATCTAAGAACAATAAATACTAATTAATCTAAATAAATTTTATATTATTTTTTATCTTTAACTTCTTCAAATTCAGCATCAACTACATTATCTTCATTTTTATTAATATTTTCATTATTTGTATTATTTTTATTATTTTGATTGTTATTATTTTTTATAACATCAATTATTTTACCAGATACTGATATAAGTTCTTGTATTTTATTTTCTATATCTAATTTATTCTCATTCTGTAAAGCAGTATTAAGATTTTTTATAGCATTATCTATATTAGCTTTATCATCATTAGTAATTTTATCACCTAATTCTTTTACTTGTTTGCGAGTACTATGTATTAAATGATCTGCTTGATTACGTATTTTAACTAACTCTTCAAATTTCTTGTCAGATTCTGCATTAGCTTCAGCTTCTTTTATCATATTTTTTATTTCATTCTCATTTAGTCCAGAAGATGCTTTAATAGTAATTGTTTGTTCTCTACCACTATTTTTATCTTTAGCTGAAACATGTAAAATACCATCAGCATCAATATCAAAAGTAACTTCTATCTGAGGAATACCTCTCATAGCTGGAGCAATACCATCTAAATTAAACTGACCAAGTGACTTATTGTCACTAGCACGTTTTCTTTCACCTTGTAATACATGAATTGTAACAGCTGACTGATTATCTTCTGCTGTAGAAAAAACCTGACTATGTTTTGTTGGAATAGTTGTATTTTTAGGAATTAAAGTAGTCATCACCCCACCCATAGTTTCGATACCTAAAGATAGAGGTGTTACATCTAATAAAAGAACATCTTTAACATCGCCAGCTAACACTCCACCTTGTACAGCCGCTCCAGTTGCTACTGCTTCATCAGGATTAACATCTTTACGAGGATCTTTAGCAAAGAAATCAGATACCTTCTTCTGTACTAAAGGCATACGTGTTTGACCACCTACTAAGATAACATCTTTAATATTTGATACTGATAGATTAGCATCCTTTAAGGCTACTTTTACTGGTTCTAATGTTTTATTAACTAGTTCTTCAACTAATGATTCTAATTTAGCTCTAGTAACTTTAATATTCATATGTTTTGGACCATTAGAATCAGCAGTAATATAAGGAAGATTAACATCAGTTTGTTGTGTGGCTGATAGTTCAATTTTTGCCTTTTCAGCAGCTTCTTTTAATCTATGCATAGCCAACGGATCATTTCTTAGATCAATACCTTGATCTTTTTTAAATTCAAATACTAAATAATTAATTAATCTACTATCAAAATCCTCACCACCTAAATGTGTATCACCATTAGTAGCTAAGACTTCAAATGTTTTTTCACCATCCACATCATCTATTTCTATTATAGAGATATCAAAAGTACCACCACCTAAATCATACACAGCAATAACACGATTTCCTGTTTCCTTATCTAAACCATATGCTAATGCTGCTGCAGTAGGTTCATTAATAATTCTTTTTACATCTAATCCAGCAATACGACCAGCATCTTTAGTTGCCTGTCTCTGGGTATCATTAAAGTAAGCAGGTACAGTAATTACTGCTTCCTTAACAGTTTCTCCTAGATAATCTTCTGCAGTTTTTTTCATTTTTTTTAGTATTTCGGCAGATATTTGAGGAGGAGCCATTTTTTGACCTCTAACATCTAACCATGCATCACCATTATTAGACGAAACTATTTTATATGGCATAATATTAACATCTCTTTGTACTTCTTCGTCATCAAAACGTCTACCTATTAATCGTTTTATAGCGAACAACGTATTTTGTGGATTAGTAACCGATTGACGTTTAGCTGGTTGACCAACTAAAATTTCACCATCTTGCATATAAGCAATAACTGAAGGCGTAGTTCTATCACCTTCACTATTTTCTAATACACGGGGCTTACCACTTTCAACAATAGCAACACAAGAATTAGTCGTGCCTAAATCAATACCAATGATTTTTCCCATACTAAACATCTCCAGTTAATTTTTTTATTTTGTTTAAATACACTTAAGTGTGTTATGTGTGGCCAAAAATAAACTTTTCAAGTTTTTAAATTAGGTTATAAATAAATATTTACGCATAAGACCAACTATATTTAATTCATAAGTTAACTGTTATATCCATTTACATATAGTGTTATCATGAGTATAGTGTGATTTATCGCTTATAGTAACTATTATTTAATAGTATAGTTCCAGATAATCCTGGATTATTTATGTTTCTTACAATACAGCTTATATTAAACTTCTTTGCTAAAAGAATAGAGTTTGGATGTAGTATCCTAACTCCTGGCTTAATTAAATTTAATAATTCATTGTAATAGATATACTTAAATAACTTAGCTCTTGAAGTAAATTTAGGGTCTTGATCATATATACCATCAACATCTTTCCAAATTTCACATTTTTCTGCTTTTAGACAAACAGCTAGTATAACTGCAGAATAATCTGAGCTGTTTCTTCCTAATAATACTAATTCATAGTTTTTATTACCAGCTATAAAACCTGGCATTAACACTATATTTGTATTAGGCATAATTACATTATTAACATTTTTTATCGATACGTTGATATCTACTGTCGATTCTAAATAACTACCGTTAGCTATTATTTTTTTAGTAGGATCTATAACTGTAACCTGAAAACCACAAATTCTAATTACTTTACTTATAATCAAAACTGTTAATTTTTCCCCCCAGGCTATTATTTTAACAATGTCACATTCTTTGTACAAATTATGATTAATTAAGCCAACAATCATATTATTTAATTCGTTTAACTCGTTAACCAATAACGAGTACAAAGCATTAAAACTAATACCAATATCACTACTAGATATAACTTTTATAATTTTAGTAAATATTAGTTGAATCAATAGTAAATAGTAACTAACTACAGCTTGGTTATTCACTGAATTAATTATTGACACTAAATAATTAGTTATTTTGTATGGAGCAGATAAAACCACACCGATTCTTTCAATTTTAGCATTCTTAGTAATAATGTCTATTACATGTAATATATTATTGTTAGTGTGGATTATAGAAGAACCACCAAATTTTAATATTTTCATACTCTAATTACTAAATAGACTACCCAATAGTAAAGTTAAAAGATATTATTTTTATTTTACCTAGTTAACAATTTATTGTTTGATGAATTAACTACGCCAAATTAATAATTAGAAGATAACTCAAGGTAAATAATTAGTCAAAAAAGATATTAAGTTTTTAATAAAATGATGAATTAATAAATTAATTGAATTGATTGCCCAGACTTGGAATTGAACCAAGGACACAAGGATCTTCAGTCCTTTGCTCTACCAACTGAGCTATCTGGGCATAATCAAAACTTATTAATTATGAGCTAATTATCCTAACTAATCAAGTTAAAATTTTACTAATTAAGATAATTAAATGTTATTATCTGTACTTTACAAAGTAAATCATGTTAATGTTAATTCATATTTTAGTTACGATCAACAGATGCTAGATAATACTGTTTAAAATAGCTACTTATTTCATTTTATTCTCTAATAGTACTTGAAGTTTTTTTAAATGTCCCAATTCTATTACTGTAGGTGTTTAGTTTAAAGCATTAACCAAAAAAAATCGATAAAGACTTTCTTATGGGAGCTATCAATGAATATTCGTCCATTGCATGATCGCGTTATCGTCAAGCGTAAAGAGGTTGAGGCTAAGTCTGCTGGTGGTATTGTATTGACTGGTTCTGCAGCTGGAAAATCTACACGAGGTGAAGTGCTAGCTGTTGGACGTGGCCGTATTTTAGAAAATGGCGAAGTAAAAGCGTTAGATGTAAAAGTTGGTGATACTATAATTTTCAACGATGGTTATGGTGTTAAAGTGGAGAAAATTGACAATAGTGAAGTATTAATTATGTCAGAAAGCGATATTCTTGCTGTTGTTGAAAATTAAGTTTATTAAAATTATGTTATATATATTTGAATTAAATTTAAGGAAATAAATATGGCGGCTAAAGATGTTAAATTTGGTAATGACGCTCGAGCAAAGATGCTTAAAGGAGTAAATGTTTTAGCTGATGCAGTGAAAGTTACCTTAGGACCAAAAGGTCGTAATGTTGTGCTAGATAAATCCTTTGGTGCACCGATTATTACTAAAGATGGTGTTACTGTGGCACGTGAAATAGAATTAGAAGATAAATTCGAAAATATGGGTACACAGATGGTAAAAGAAGTTGCGTCCAAAGCTAACGATACAGCTGGTGACGGTACAACTACAGCTACTGTTTTAGCTCAAGCTATAGTTAATGAAGGATTAAAAGCTGTAGCTGCTGGTATGAATCCAATGGATCTTAAGAGAGGTATAGATAAAGCAGTAATCGCAGCAGTTGATGAATTAAAAAGATTATCTGTTCCTTGTTCCGATGCTAAGGCAATTGCTCAAGTTGGTACTATATCAGCTAATTCTGATGAGACTGTTGGTACTTTGATTGCTGAAGCTATGGCTAAAGTTGGAAAAGAAGGAGTAATTACTGTAGAAGAAGGATCTGGATTACAAGATGAACTAGATGTTGTTGAAGGTATGCAGTTTGATAGAGGGTATTTATCACCATACTTTGTAAATAAACCAGATACTGGTACTATAGAATTAGAAAATCCTTTTATTTTACTGGCTGATAAAAAAATATCTAACATTCGTGAAATGTTACCTATATTAGAAGCAGTTGCTAAAGCAAGTAAACCATTATTGATTATTGCAGAAGATGTAGAAGGAGAAGCATTAGCTACATTAGTGGTAAATACTATGCGAGGTATAGTAAAAGTAGCTGCTGTTAAAGCTCCTGGATTTGGTGATAGAAGAAAAGCTATGTTGCATGATATAGCAATTTTGACGGCTGGTACTGTTATTTCAGAAGAAATTGGTTTAGAGTTAGAAAAAGCTTCTCTTGAAGATATGGGACAGGCTAAGAGAGTAGTTATTACTAAAGATACTACTACTATTATTGACGGAGTTGGTGATAAAGCTTCAATAAATAGTCGTGTTGCTCAAATTAATCAACAACGTGATGAAGCAACTTCTGATTATGACCGAGAGAAACTACAAGAGCGTGTAGCTAAATTAGCTGGTGGTGTTGCAGTAATAAAAGTTGGAGCTGCTACAGAAGTTGAAATGAAAGAGAAAAAAGCGCGTGTTGAAGATGCTCTACATGCTACTAGAGCTGCGGTTGAAGAAGGTGTTGTTGCTGGTGGTGGAGTTGCTTTAATTCGTGTAGCTAATAGTATTGTTAACCTACGTGGTGAAAATGAAGATCAAAATGTGGGTATTAAAGTAGCTAGACGAGCTATGGAAGCACCTTTACGTCAAATAGTTGCTAATGCAGGTGAAGAACCTTCAGTTATAGCAAATAAAGTTAAAGCTAGTGACGGTAATACTGGTTACAATGCAGCTGCTGAGAAATATGGTGATATGATTAGTATGGGTATTCTTGATCCTACTAAAGTAACTCGTTCTGCATTACAATATGCTGCTTCAGTAGCTGGACTAATGATCACTACCGAATGCATGGTAACAGATTTACCTAAAGAAGAAAAACCTGATCTTAGTGGTGCTGGTCCTGCTGGTGGTGGTATGGGTGGTATGGGTGGTATGGGTGGTATGATGTAAAAAATCTATATTATCCAAGTTTTTTATATTAAAACCCTCTAATAAAATAGAGGGTTTTATATTCTATTATTTATTATACATTAATTTAGGTAATAAATATCCTGATACTTTATTAGATAAGTCTTTCATAATTCTATTAGCTTGTACTTTTGTTACTAGAAAATGAATGTTACTATTAATTTTATCTAATAAATGAATATAGTATGGTATAATACCAGATTGGATTAATTTTATACTTAAATTAGCTAATACATTAGCATTATTATTAATATTACGTAATAGTACACTTTGGTTTAATAATATTACATTAGCCTGCCTTAGTTTATTCATACTATTAATTACATTAGAGTTTATTTCATTAGCATGATTAATATGTGTAACCAAAATTATTCTAAATCTAGAATTAATTAATATATTACATAAATTATCTGTAATCCTGCTAGGAATAATTATAGGTAACCTTGTATGAATTCTTAATATAAGAATATGATTAATTTTTTCTAACATTAATATAAGTGTTTTTATATTTTTATCTTGCATTATTAATGGATCACCACCTGATAAAATTACTTCATTAATTTCTTTATTTGAGAGAATATAGTTTATTATATGATTCATATTATTTTTTATATTACTAATATTATTTAAGTAATCACGACGAAAACAATAACGACAGTGAATAGCACAACTATTATTTAGTAAAATTAATACTCGGTTATTATATTTATGTATTAAATTAAATTTAATTGCGTGCTTTTCAAATGAAATATTTTTTGCTAACTTATTAAAAATACGTGATTCTTTACTATTTATTAAGACTTGCATAAGTAGTGGATCATTAGGATCATTTAATTTCATTCTCTCTACAAAAATTTTAGGTACTCTAAAAGAAAAAGATACTTTTGTTTTTATACTATTAACTAATTTAACATTACTATCTAGTTTTAATAAACTTAATAGTTCATACGGGCTATTAATAGTATCAACTAATTGATTTAACCAAATTTCTTTACTGTTAAAGTATCTCATACTATAATAATCAAAAAATTTTTAATATAAAAAATTAACATATTATGACTACATGTAACGTTAATTCATTATATCCAGGGATGAAAATATTACAAGATAATGAACCATCTATTATTACTCATAATGAATTTATTAAACCAGGAAAAGGACAGGCATTTAATAGAATACGTTTACGCAAATTAATATCAAACAAATTTATAGAAAGAATATTTAAATCCGGACATAATGTTGAACTAGCTAATGTACAAGAAATTTGTTTAGTTTTTTTATACAGAAGTGGTGATTTATGGTATTTTATAGATAAAAATAATTTTGAACAATTTGTTGTTGATAAAAATGCTATAGGAGATAATATTAAGTGGATTATAGAGCAAGTTAAATACAATATAATAATGTGGAATAATAAAGTAATTACAGTTATTCCACCAACGTTTATGTGTCTAAAAATTATTAGTACGGCTCCTTTTACAAAAGGAGATAATGTTACTACTAATACTAAGTTAGCTAAATTAATAACTGGTGTAGTAATCAAAGTTCCTTACTTTATAGAAGTAGGAAATGTAGTTAAAGTTAACACTAATTCTGGTAAATATATTTCTAGAATTAAATAATATTTGATGTAATAGTAAATGAACTGTAAATGGCAACCTAATATTTCAATTTTTAATTTAAAAAAAAGAGCTAAATTAATAAAAAAAATTAGAAAATTTTTTGAATGTCGAAATTATATAGAAGTAGAAACTCCATTATTAAGTAATAAGACAACTACAAATGTTTATATAACTCCTTTTGAAACAAAATTAATTAATAATAATCATAAAAAACTATACTTAATTAGTAGCCCAGAATTTCATATGAAACGTTTATTATGTGCTGGTATGAATAAGATATTTCAATTATGTCATAGCTTTCGTAATGGTGAAATTGGTAAATATCATAATCCAGAATTTACTATATTAGAATGGTATAGAAAAAATTGTAATATGTATGATATTATGTTAGAAACTAATGAATTACTTAAATCTATTATAAAATATAAAAAACCAGAATTTGTTTCCTATCAAAATGTATTTATTAAATACACAAATATTGATCCACTAAATGTTAATAAAGAAAAAATAAATAAATTTTTGTTAGAAAGAAAATTAACATATTTATTTAATAATAATTATGATGATATTATACAATTAATATTTTCGTTATTTATAATACCTAAATTAGGTTTAGAAAATCCAATTTTTGTATATCACTTTCCTATTTATCAAGCAGAATTAGCTCGTGTTAATAATAAAAATAATAAAATAGTTGATAGATTTGAAGTTTATTTCAAAGGTATTGAATTATCAAATGGTTGTTATGAACTAGTTAATGCAAAAGAACAATTAAAAAGATTCATGTATGAATATAAAAAAATTAATAATAATAAATTAGAACGTTATGTAGATAAAAGATTAGTATTAGCTTTAAAATATGGTAGAATATCAAACTGTTCTGGTGTAGCATTAGGAATAGATAGACTAATTATGTTAGCTTTAAAAATAAATAATTTAAAAAAAATAATTTCTTTTGATATACATAATTCTTAAAAAACTACTAGTATAGTATACTATATCCCATTACATTACCAACATAACTAATATTATTAGATTTTATCGTTTCGCATAAAATAATTCTATTTTTTTTAAAAATAGTAATAACAGTAGATCCTAATTTAAATTTTCCCATTTCTTGACCCTTTAATAAATAAATATTATCGTTATTAGTATAATACCAATATTTTATAATATGATTCCTTGGTGGAATAACTGTACCATGCCAGACAGTTTCAATACTACCCACTAAGGTAGATCCTATTAATATTTGTATCATTGGTCCAAATTTTGTATTAAATAAACATATTACACGTTCGTTTCTTACAAATAAATTTGATTTATTACTTATATTGAATTTGTTTAAAGATAATAATTTTCCTGGAACATATATCATTTTCTTAAGTATACCATCACAAGGCATATGTATTCTATGATAACTAGCAGGAGATAAATATATATTAACAAATACACCATTGATAAATTTGTTCGATAAATATTTATCTTCAGCTAATAACATATTTAAATTATAAAAAATATTTTTTGCTTGCACCATACTATAATAGTTGATGTTACCACATTGTGTTATATAACCATCAGCAGGTAATATTATAGTAAGTTTATGATTATCAAAAGTACGTACATTATATTTTAACGATCTGGTAAAAAATTCGTTAAATGTAAAGTATTTGTTTATATTTTCTTCTTTTACTTCATGTATATTTATATTATAAATATATATAAATATTTTAATAATTAAACGGGTTAAATAACCTAATTTTAATTCTGCTATTTTACCAAATAATTTTGTTAATAAATATTTAGGCATTAAAAATAGTAATATTATTTTTAATTTATTAATCATAGTTATATTATATTTAGTATTTACAAAAATATAAGTAGTAAATTATTTAAACTATATTGTATAATACGTAATAAGTCATTATAATAGTACAAAGATAATTTATATTTTAAAAGAGAAAATAGTGGATAATAATCTTATTTGGTTAGACTTAGAAATGACTGGACTAGATCCAGATAATCATCGTATTATAGAAATTGCTACTTTAGTTACTGATGTTGATTTAAATATTTTAGCAGAAGGCCCATCATTAGCATTGTATCAACCAGAAGAACAATTATTACAAATGGATGATTGGAATGTCCGAACTCATACAGCAACTGGTTTACTAGATAGAGTACGTAATAGTAAAATTAATGAAATTATTGCAGAAGAACAAACAATAACATTTCTAACTAAATGGGTGCCTATAAATAAATCCCCAATATGTGGTAATAGTATTGCGCAAGATAGAAGATTCTTATTTCGTTATATGCCTAAATTAGAATCATATTTCAATTACAAATATTTAGATGTTAGTACAATTAAAGAATTAGTTCGTAGATGGAAACCACAAATATTAAGTGGTATAAAAAAACGTAATATGCATCAAGCATTAGCTGATATCCGTGAATCGGTTGCAGAATTAGATTTTTATCGTAAAAAGTTTTTTTTATAGATAGTTATTGTAGAGTTAAATTTTTTAGCGGGAATAGCTCAGTTGGTAGAGTATAACCTTGCCAAGGTTAGGGTCGCGAGTTCGAATCTCGTTTCCCGCTTATAAGTTATTCTACTTTTGATATTCTTGTTGTAATTGATTAACTTTACTTAAGTAACTACGTGATTCTAGTGATGGGTGTTTAGTATTAAGTGCAAGATAAACATCTTTTGGGCTTAGGTTATTTATAATTTTTATTGCTCTATTTTGATTTTGAGAAAATACTTTAAGTACACTTGAAGCACCACTATGATAAGCAGTTATTACTGCATATCTACGAGATAATGGATTATTAATTTTATTTAAATATTTATTTTGAAGTATAGCTAAGTAAGCTGTTCCAATATCAATATTATTTCTTGGATTTAATAAATATTTGCGGCTTGGTTGACCTAATTTTCCTTGTTTTTTAAATACGTCACGACCAGCACTTTGTCTTATAATTTGCATTAAACCTAATGCATTTGAATGACTAACAGCATAAGGGTTAAAATTAGATTCTATTTTTATAATAGCTAAAATTAAAGATCTATCTACACCATATTTTTTTGATGCTTTATTAACTAAATTAAGATATTTATAAGCTTTTTCATAAATATTTTTACCTTTATTATTATTATATTTTATAGTTATCGACCAGATTTTGTGTTGATTAATCTGTTTTATTATTAATTTTGTTTGTAATAAATAATCGGTAAGTTTAGCAGCATAATAATAATATCTTACTGGTAGATGTAAATTATTAATAATATTATATTTAAGCCTAAAAATTTGTATATTAAAATTATGTTTATTAATTTTAATTAAACTTAAATAATTATATATCAATATACTATTTATAGTAGCATTACGTAAATATTGAATAGGATTATTACTAACTATAGTTTCAATAGTAATTGAATGGTTATTAAGGTTAATATAACTATAAGTTTTATATTTACTATATTCTAAATAATTTTCAATACTAGTTATAATATGATTATGTATGTGATATTTTATATTGTTTGTTAATTTAACTATTAAAATACCAAAATTATTTTTTTTGTGATAAAAGATAGATCTATTTAAGTTATTTTTAGATGAACAAGAAATTAATAAACATATAGTACTTAATAAGTATAATATTTTTTTCATATTAATTAACTACTTTTAAAATACTATATGGTTAATTTAGTAATTAATACTAATAATTAATATCTTCAAAGTTCTTTATAGACTTTTATTAAAAATAAATAATGTATTTTTTATTTACTCAAATAAATTATAAATTCTATGTACAATTAAACTTAAGCTTTAATGTTATTTTTTAAATCTTCTATACGATTCATAGATTCATCTATTGCATGTGATATTATAGATGATATATTATTCTTTTTGAATACTGATATTGCTGACTCTGTAATTCCTTTTTTAGAAGATATTAATTTACGTAATTTATTAAATGTATTATTATAGTCTGATTTACTTAAATGAGTAATTCCATTTATAGTATTAAGTACTATATTATAAGCATCACATTTATTTATACCCATAGATTCAATCTTTTTTTGTATTTTTTCCATAAAAAATAAAAAATATGCAGGGGAACTACCAACAATAACAGTAAAAAGATCAATATCATTTTCATTATTTAGTTGATATATTATTCCCATTTTACTAAATAAATTTTTAGTAAAGTTTATGCTATCGTTATTTATTTCAGATACTGCATATATTGCAATAATACCATGATTTACAGCAATTGATATATTAGGCATTATTCTAATAATATTATTATTATTTTGTTTTAATAAATTAGTTAAAGTTTTAATATTAATTCCTGCTAATAATGATATAATTATTTTTTTTGATAAATTAATCTTACTAAGATCTTTACAAACTGAAATAATCGATTGTGGTTTAACAGCTAATATTAATATATCTGCTTGATCAGAGTAACATATATTATTATTGCTGTGCTTTATACCAAAAGATTTTATTATATCACTATTATTGTCAACAGATGGAGCACACACAGTTATTAATTCTTTGTTATAGTTACTATTAATTAAACCACTAATTACAGCATAACTCATATTACCTGCACCAATAACATTAATCTTTTTTTCTTTCATTGTAAATTTACTCATTTTAATTTACCTTTTAACAAAAAATTATGCATTATTATTTTCCAACATCAATTATTATATTGAATAATAAATTTTAAATAATTAAAATAAAAAATCATAATCTAAAAATATTAATTATAGATGTCTATATATTATTATATAATTAGTTATTAAAAATAACTCATTTATAGAATTATATATAATATAAAAAATAAATTAATATTAATAAATTATTACTAATAGTATTTAAAAAATTTTTTTCTGAACCAACTTTCAAGTATTAAAACAGCTGATAATTGATCAATTATATCATCCTTTATTTTGTCTACTTTACACCATTTATTATTTAATAATAAACGTGCTTCTTTAGTTGTTAATCGTTCATCATGCAACTCTACTGATATATTAAATTTAGTATTTAATAAATTAGCAAAATTACGAGCCATAATAGTTATATTTTGCTCAGTATTATTCATATTAACTGGTAAACCAACAATTAATATATTAGGTGACCAAATATTTATCAGTGATACTAGTTTACTCCATATTTGATTGTCACAATTAGTTTTTAATGTAGTAACTGGCTGAGCAGTGTAAGTAATAGATTGTCCTACTGCAACACCAATATTGGTAGTTCCAAAATCAAAAGCCATTGCGATTACTATTTTTTTATTAACCATGTCCAATTTGACTAGAAATATTATAAATATCTATACCAATAATTTTTGCAGCATTACGCCAACGATGTGTTATTGGAGTATGAAATAATATTTCTGTATTAGCAGGGATAATTAACCAACTATTATCCATTAATTCATGCTCCAATTGCTCTTGACCCCAACTAGAATATCCTAATGCAACTAATATATTATCTGGTTGATTATCAGTACCTAAAGTTTCTAGTATATCTTTAGATGTTGTAATCATCGTTTGTGCAGATATACTAATACTAGAAGTAAATTTATTACACGGAGTATGTAATATAAAACCTCTATCATCAGCTAATGGACCACCAACAAATACTGGATTATTTAGCTTAGAGTTATGATTGTCTGAAATTTTTGGTTTGATTTTTAATTTATCTAAAATATTTTCTATAGTAAAGTAAACTGCTGGTTTATTAATAATAATACCCATAGCGCCTTCGTAGTTATGTTCACAAATATAGACAACAGATCCTTTAAATAAAGGATCTGTTAATGTCGGCATAGCTACTAAAAAGTGATGTTGTAAGTTCATTGTTATTTACTACAATATAAAATTTTATAATAGATTATTGATTTTTGATAACTTACTTTCAATATAATCCATTAATATACTTGTAATAGATATGTTAGTAGAACTTTCTATTTCAATTATACAGGTTGGACTAGTAAAATTAATTTCGGTTATTTTATCCTTTATAATATCTAATCCAACAAATATTAATCCATTTTTAATTAAAAAAGAAGATAAACTATTAACAATTTCGTAATCATTATCATTTAATGGCATAACTTTCCCTTTTCCTCCAGCAACAATATTACCTCTTAATTCACCTTGCTTAGGAAAACGAATTAAACAATGAGATATTGGTCTCCCATTAATTATTAGTACTCTTTTATCACCATATTTCATAACTGGTAGAAATTCTTGAGCAATACAAAACTTATTACCATAATCAGTCATAGTTTCTACTATGACAGAAAAATTAATGTCATTTTTATTTATAAAAAATACTGATTTACCACCCATGTAATTTAATGGTTTCAAAATAATATTTTTATATCTATTAACAAATTTTCTTATATCATACTTATTACAAGTAATAATAGTATTTGGAATATGTTTATTAATCATTATAGGTAATATTTTTTCGTTATAGTTACGTAAACTAGATGGTTCATTAATAATCAGCACTCCATTTTTTTTTACTTGTTCTAACATATAAGTAATATAAAAATAATCATTATTAACTGGTGGATCTTTACGCATTAAAATGACATGTAGTGTACTTAAATCAAGTATTTTTCTATTATATAATTGATACCAATTATTATAATTTTTTCGTACTTTTATTAGATAACTATTTGCTAACAATGTATTATTATTTAGAATTAGAGAATTATCTTCTATATAGTAGATAATATAATTTCTCCGTTGAGCTTCTAGTAACATAGCAAAGGTACTATCCTTATTTATGTTAATGAATTTTATTGAATTCATAATTACACCTAATTTAATCATAAATTAATTCCCCATATCACCAAATACAGTTTGTAAAATAGTTGTAGCACTTATTACAGCAGTTTCTACACGTAGAATTCTTGGTCCTAAAGATATGTTAAAAAACTTATAGTTATTAATAATTAAATCATCTTCTTTAGATAATCCGCTTTCTGATCCAATTAAAAAATAAATTTTATTAATTAATAATAGTTTTTTTAACTTATATATATTATTATTACTATAGGGGTTAAAGTATATTTTTATATTTTTTTTTAATATAGTACACCAATCTAATATAGACTTTGGTGTCTCTATTTTCATAATTTTATTTCGTCCACATTGGGCGCAACTATTATTAATAATATCTCGCCAACGTTTAATTTTAGTATCTAATAAATTAAGTTTACTAGTGTTATAATTTCTGATTGGTATTATTGGAGTAACAGTATTTACTCCTAATTCAACTGCTTTTTGAATAATAAACTCCATTTTTTTCGAACTAAGTAATACTTGTCCTAGGTGTAGTTTGAGGGATGATTCTATACTTTTATATGTTTTGTATAAAATAATTAATTTAACCTTACTATGTTTATTTAAATTAATGATTTTTGTTTTGTATATAATATTATTACCATTAAATAGTTCTACAATATTATTCTCTTTCATTCTTAATACATGAATAATATAATGCGTAGCATTACTATTCAAAACTATTATTTCTCCAATTTTGCAGTCATGAGGAAAATATATTCTAGGTATACGCATTTTTTAAATTAATTAATAATCTATATTTTTACAAGCTCGTTCTATGTAACAATTACTATTTCCTTGTATTAAAGCTATGCGTTTATTTCTATAACATTCCCACTTAGTTACCGGATATAAATTATTCCACTTATGAAATAGTAGTAATTGTTTATTTGATAATATTATATTATACTTGTCATGCATATATAAATATGTTCTTGCTATTATACCTCTAGTAGTTATAGGTGGATCAACTTGTTTACTTTTAAAATTTATTTTTATTTTACAATTACCATAATAACTACCATAATTACCAGGCCATTGATTGTATTCATAATTTTTTCTATCAGCATTTATTTCACCTATAACTGGTTGTAAATTATGTAAATCAGTTGCTATTTTTTGATAATTATAATCATTCTTACAATTTTTGCGACCACCATATAACCAACACTTCATATTATGACCAAATTTCCAGGCTGGTACAACATGTTCCCATTCTATTCTATTAGCTCTTAAATAATTACTTCTTATTTTGTATCCGCAAGATAATAATTCAGGTGTTCCATGATAACCATGCCAATTAATTTTACAACCACAATAAAAAGTACCAGAAATGTGTCTATTAACTAATACAGCTAATTCTTTAATTTCTTTAAAATTATTAATTTTTCTTTTTTTATTACTAGTAAACAAAAATGTAGTTAGTATTATTAAACTAATAGTAAGTGTTAATGTGATTAATTTATTACTCATTTTAAAAAATTATATAATTTATCATTTGATTATATTAAAATAATATAATTATAATTTAAGTAAATGTTATTATTTACTTAATACTAATTTAAATACTATAATATATTAAATTATACAAAATATTTATTATTAAATTTAAATTATATAAATAGCTAGTTTAATTATTTGAATTTTATAATATAACAAAAACTACTAATAATATTACTATTAGTTTTGTTAAAAAATTATGAAAGAAAATGAAATAAAAAAACGTTTAGGTATGGAAGTGATTAAATATATAAAACCTAATAGTATTATTGGTATTGGTTCCGGTAGCACCGTATCGTATTTTATTAAGGAATTAGTAAAAATTAAACATTATATTATTAGTACAGTATCTAGTTCATATAAATCATCTTATCAATTAAACCAATTGAATATACCAGTAGTTGATATTAGTTTAGTAGAAAACATTGATATTTATATTGATAGTGCAGATGAAATTGATAATAATATGTTTATGATTAAAGGTGGTGGAGCAGCGTTAACAAACGAAAAAATTATTTCTTCTATATCTAGAAAATTTGTATGTATCGTTAGTAATAATAAATTAGTTAAAAAATTAGGGTATTTTCCAGTACCAGTAGAAATTATACCGTTTTCTTATCCATTAATAATTAACAAAATAAAAAAATGCGTTGGAGGTATTCCTATTTTACGTAGTAATGTAATTACTGATCATAATAATCTAATAGTAGACATATATGAATTAGATTTGAGTAATGCTAAATTAATTGAAAATAAATTAAATAGTATTCCAGGAATTGTTACTGTTGGTCTTTTTACACAAAGAATAGCTGATGTTGTTTTAGTTGGTAACTATGATGGTAGTATTACTAGGTTTTCTTAAAAAGAAAATTCATAATCATATCTAATAATAATATAAAATTTTTTGTGTTTAACATTTTAATAAAGATTTTAAATTAAAAAAATATATTCTTAGTATTTAACTTTAATTAAATTATGTAATTATAGGTAATAACATAGTTAGTATTATTTTACTTTATTAAGTAATAATAATTATTAAAAAAATTAGTCAAATAAATTTAATTAATTTAAAAAATATTTTTATTGGTTATACTATTATTATATCTTATTATACTGTATAAAACTATCAATAAAACTAATACTTAGTTTGGTGTAATGTACTATATATTTCATATATTATAACTACTAATAGTAACTATAATAGTATTAAATATATTAGTTAAAGATTACAATATTATTAATTTTAGGATACGTAATTAAATATAGTATTAATACTATTTAAAATAATAAGTAATTATTTTAATATTAATAATAAAGATATTAGTAATATAAGAATACAGATAATATTTATATTAAATAAGATATATAGTTAACATAAAGTTATTTGTTTACCAATACTTAATTAAAAAAATAATAAAATCATGTATATATTATATTAGATTACTATCAAGTAATAATTATTATAATAATTAGTACTAGTATATTTTTATTGAAAAATATAATTTAATAATTGTTATTAACAATAGGTTATTAGTGTTTTTCTTATAAGACAATATTATTTCCTATAATATAATTATTAATAATGAATTGAATTGTACTAATTTTAGTAGTTATGAATTATGTATTTTATGAAAGTATGAATTAGAAAATAAGTTAGATAGAATTCTAATTATAGAAAGTCATAATTATTATCCACTAATTAATATCAACACATATATATATTAGTAATTATCTAATGTAGATAACTAGCTTAAAAATTATACATCTTACTAGAATAATTTAATTTAGCTTAATACATTTAACATATTTAGTTAATTTTTATATGATATTTACGAAAAAGATTTAAGTATGTTTAACTAATGTAAATAAAATATATAATCCAATTAAATTAAAACTATTTTAATAACTAGTACTTAACTTATTTAGTAAATTTGCTAAAAAAAAGATAAGAAATATTAGTTTTTCATTATTGAGTATAAGTAATATACCAGTTAAATTATTTTTAATAAAATATATATTAAGATTATTAATAGTTATGTTTGATATTACAATTAATAATGTAATAATATTAATAGATTATTACTAGTTTATTGGTTACTTAAAAAAATAAGCATTATAATACTTATTAAAATATAGTTAACTAGTTTAGATAGTATTAAATCTAACCAAAAAATATTAGAGAATTTAAGTATCTAGTATAGATTAATTAGGTATACAATTTTATTAAGAAATACTATTTTTTATGTGGATAAATATAAAAACTTATTACAAATTAGTACTAAATACTATTGATTATTTTTTTATGTTTTATTAATAATAAGTAATATAAATTTGTACATATTAAAAGAGATACTAAGTAAATATATGATAATTATTCATTATTCTAATATAAGGAAGATATTTTAAAAAAAGTTAGTAACAATATCTTTAAAAAAGATTAATATTAAAGAAAATTATTGGTTACTAATAATATTTTTAATATTAGTATTATATAGATACTTATAAGTATTATGTTAAATATAAATATATAGTTACATAAACTATAGTAAATATAAAATTAATACGTGATAATAATATATATTAAGCAGTTACTTAATTGTATTAAATATATTTATCCATATAAAAAAGTATACTAACATAGTACAAAAACACAAAAATTATATACTACTATTAGTAATATAGTAAAATTAATATTAACTTATGTAATATAAAAAAATAAATTTATTACTTCCTTAACTTATATTGAATATTTATCTAATTTTATTTATATCGTTTATTATTAATAGATAATGTTATAGATAAATTTTTTAGTTATTCTTAACTTACATGTTATTGATAATTTAATAGCTTATTTAATTTAAAGTAATTAGGATATTAATTTTTACTATTTTTTAAAATACTATGGATAATAAATAAAATACAATTTTTTTTATCTGAAATAATTAAAACTAAATTACTATATGGTTTTGTATTAAAAATTTATGTAATAGTCTATTTTTAGAAAATTAAGTAAATCTAATATATATAGTAAGATTTATGTTTTTTAATATCTAATTTAAATTATAGTATTAAATATAATACTTTAACTTTTATTAACAATAAAATATAATTATTATTTACTTTCTATTATTTTAGATAATAGTATTAGGTAGTAAAGAATTAAAAAATTATTTATATTTATTTTATTTTTATAGTTGTATTATAATATAGGGATTTAAATTTAGTAAATTAACTTTTTCAAAGATATGTTAGTTTTTAATGTACAAAATCTGTATAAAGAATATTATTAATGGCTTATTTGTAGACCAACAAATTACAGTATGTGGTTGGGTAAAAACACGTCGTGACTCTAAGTTAGGAATTTCTTTTCTTAGTATAAATGATGGTTCGTGTATTGATAATTTACAAATTATTATTAAAAATAGTATAAATAATTATAATGAAATATTAAAATTAACTACTGGTTGTTCTGTAAAAGTAAGCGGTTTAATTACTAAATCACCAAAAGATAAGCAAGATTATGAAATGCATGCTACATCATTATTAGTTATTGGTTTAGTTAGTGATCCACGTAACTATCCGATATCAACTAAACTACATAGTTTAGAATATTTACGTAAGGTTGCGCATTTAAGAATAAGAACTAATATTATCAGTTCTATAATTCGTATAAGAAATACAGTATTTACTGCTATACATAATTTTATGAATACACATGATTTTATTTGGATAACAACACCAATTATTACTAGTATAGATACAGAGGGTTTTAGTAATATGTTTGATATATTAACTAATAATAAAATTTTTTTTAATAAAAAATCTTTCTTAACTGTATCTGGACAATTAAATATTGAAAGTTATGCTTGTGCTTTATCTAAAGTATATACTTTTGGACCAGTATTTAGAGCAGAAAAATCTAATACTAGTAGACATTTAGCAGAATTTTGGATGGTGGAACCAGAAATAGCATTTGCTAATCTTCAAGATATTATTAAATTAATAGAAAATATGTTGAAGTATATATTTAGTTATGTATTAAATAAAAGAATCAAAGATATAGAATATTGTGTTAAGTATAATGGTAAAAATTTAATTACCCGTTTAAATAATTTTATTAATAATGGATTTGTACATATTAATTATGATGAAGCTATAGAAATATTAAAAAAAAATAAAAGTAAATTTAATAAACAAATAACTTGGGGGTGTGATTTTTCTTTAGAACATGAAAACTATTTAACTAATAAATATTTTAAAAATATTGTTGCTATAACAAATTATCCAAAAAACATAAAAGCATTTTATATGCGTATTAATAGTGATAATAAAACAGTATCTGCAATAGATGTGATTGCTCAAGATGTAGGAGAGATTATTGGAGGATCACAGCGAGAAGAGCGTTTAAATAAATTAGATATTTGTTTAAAAGAAAAAAATCTTTCTATTAAGAATTATTGGTGGTATAGAGATTTACGTAAGTATGGTACTGTTCCGCATTCTGGTTTTGGTATTGGATTAGAGAGATTAATTTTATATATTACAGGTATGCATAATATCCGTGATGTAATTCCATTCCCCAGAAGTATGAATGATATTAATTTCTAACCTTTTTTATTTTATAAAAAATTAAAGTAGAAAACGTACCTGACTTAGATCTTCTGGTGTGTCGACACCAATAATTGGTGTTGATGTTTTTATTACTAAAGTATAGATTTTTTTTCTATGCCATAATACTCTTAACTGTTCTAAGTTTTCCATGTGTTCTATTGGGCTATAAAGATTCTTATAATCCTTAATAAAGGATACATTGTAAGCATATACACCAATATGTTTTAATACTATATTCTTAGTAAATGAGTTATTTTTTACAATACGAGTAAAATATATAGCATAATTATATTTATCAATAATTAACTTTACTACATTCGGATTTGTTATTTCTTTTGTATTATTTATTGATGTTGCTATAGTAGACATATTATAATATTTATTTGGTAATGTTTTGGCGACTTGATTAATTAGTTTATCTGATACCAACGGTTCATCACCTTGAACATTAACAATAATTTGATCATCTAATAATTTATAATGATGAACTACTTCAGCTATACGTTCTGTTCCTGAATTATGGTTATTCGTAGTGATATATACTTCACCACCAAATTTTTTTACTACTTCAGCAATACTGTTATGATCAGTTGCTACTATTACTTTATTTGCATAAGAATTTAATGCATTACGCATTACATGTATTATCATTGGCACACCATTAATATTAACTAATGGTTTTTTTGGTAGTCTACTAGAGTTTAATCTAGCAGGAATAATAACTATAAAACTCATCTTTATTAAAACTTCCTTGCTCTATCTTTTATTAAAACTGGTATATTATCTATTATTGGATAAGCTAATGAATCAATTACACAAATTAGTTCTAGTTTTTCTTTTTTTAAAAATAATTTATTTTTACAAACTGGACACACAATAATTTTTAGTAATTTTCTATTTATCATAAAATTTATAAGATTAAATAATTTTGGTTTTGTATTTAAAAATATGATATTCTACATCATTTAGTAATTTATCACTAATTTTTGATGGTAGATATGCATATATTGGTAAATACCACCAATTTTCACGAGCAAATTTTTGACACCTAATAGCATCTTTTTCTGTCATTAATAATTGTTCTTTATTATAAGTTAATTGATCTAACATAGATTGATCATACTCTTGATGATCACAAAAAGATATTTCTTTTACTGGTAATATTCCTATACATCTTACCATATTAAAAAAAACTTTAGGATGTCCTATACCAGCTATTAATATTACTTTATTAAACTTAAATCTATTAATAGATATACTTGTTTTATTGTATAAATTTATTATATTATGGGTTTTAATAAACATAGGAATTTCATTACGCTGAAGTAATCCATTATTTACTATGACTACTTTTGATTGATTTAAACGGCTGATGTTTTCTCTCATTGGTCCAGAAGGTAACAAATAACCATTACCAAATCGGTAATATCCATTAACTACTATCCACTCCATAATTCTTCCTAATGAATAATGTTGTAATCCATCATCACTAATAATAATATCCAGATTGTATAATTGTATTAATTTACTAACTGCCAACACCCTTTTTTTAGCAACTACTACCGGAACATTAGTTCGTTGCCATATTAATATAGCTTCATCCCCACATTGTTTACTGTCAATATTATTTGTAACAATACAAGGATATTTTATATTTCCACCATAACCTCTAATAACAATACCTACTTTCCAACCTCTATATTTTAATTTATTTGCTAACCATATTACTATAGGTGTTTTACCGTTACCACCAACAGTAATATTACCAATAATAATTACTGGTACAGAAAAATAATATGTTTTTAACCAACCTACTTTATAAAAAAACTTTATTATTATAATAGATAATTTGTATAACCAAGTTATTGGTAATAGTAAATAAATAAGCAAAGAGTTACTAAACCAAATTTTTACTAATATTTTATTAATTATATTGTATATTACACATTTGCGCATATAATCCTTGGTTATCAATTAATTTTTTATGATTACCTCTTTCTATTATCTTACCATTTTTTATAACTAATATTTCATCAACATCCTCAATAGTAGATAGACGATGAGCAATAATAAGTAATGTACAGTTCTTTTTTAATATATGTAATGCTTGTTGTATATTTAATTCTGTTTTTACATCTAAAGCTGATGTAGCTTCATCAAGAATAATAATTGAACTATTTTTTAAAAATGCTCTAGCAATAGCAATACATTGTCGTTGACCACTAGATAACAAAATACCGTTTTCACCAATTATAGTATCTAAACCATTATCCATATTTTTAACAAAATCCATAACATAAGACATATCGGCAACAACTTCTATTTGTTTTCTAGAACATATATTCTTACTAGCATAACTAATATTATTAGCAATAGTATCATTAAAAAGATATATATTTTGCGATATTAATGATATTTGATTTCTTAATGAAAAAATATTATAATCATAAATGTTGGTGCCATCTATGGTAATATTACCAGATTCTATATTATAGAAACGAGTTAATAAGTAAGCAATAGTTGATTTTCCAGCACCAGAATGTCCAACTAAAGCAACTTTGCTCCCAGCTGGAATATTAAAATTAATATTATATAATGATGGGTTATTATTGGTTGGATATGTAAATGTAACGTTATTAAAAATTATATTTCCTTCAATATTTTTTGTATGAATTATTGGATAATTTTCTTCACTTTTAATATCTAGAATAGAAAATATTGTTTTACAGGCTGTCATTCCTTTTTGGAATTGAGTATTAATATTAGTTAATGATTTTATTGGACGTATTAATGCAATCATAGATGAAAATACTACAGTAATAGTACCAGCAGTAATAGTTTTTGATACTATTGGAAAACTTATAATACATAATATAGCTGCTAAAGCTAACGATGTAATTAATTGTATTAATATATCTGATAAAGAAGCAGTAACTACCATTTTTATTTCTTGTTGTCTCATAAAATTACTAACATAATAAAATCTCTTATTTTCTATATTTTGACCTCCATACATTAATATTTCTTTATGTCCTTTAAGCATTTGCTCGGTGCTATGAATTACTTGTTCCATAGCATACTGCATTTCCTTACTAATAATTTTAGATTTATTAGAAACAAATTTGTTAGTTAAAAAAATACACGGAGTTAATACTAATAAAGTCATGGATAATAATGGACTATAATAAAACATCATACAACATAATAATATTATTAATGTACCGTCACGAATAATATTAATTAATACACTAGAAGAAGTAGCAGCAACTTGCTCTGCCACATAAGTAATATAAGATAGTAGTTTACTAGTTGGTTTGGTATCAAAAAATGATACTGGCATACTCATAATATGAGTAAATAACATCCTCCTTATATTCATTACAATTTTACTAGATACCCATACTATACAATAATTAGCAATAAAATTACTACTACTACGTAATAATGCTAAACTAATTATAGTAATTGGTACCCACCATATTATAGAATTATTATTAGTAATAACAAAACTATGATCAAAAATTGGTTTTAATAGTGATATCATATAAGCGTTACTAATTGCACTAATAACTAATGCAATCATTGCAATTATTAATTTAATTTTAAATGGATAAACCATATACCAAAACCGGCTAAATGTTCGCCATGTGGTAGTATTATATTTTATCATTGACTAAATCTTATACAAATATATAAATAATATATAAAAGAAATATTAAAAAATTAATTGTACATATTTATACATACTATTTAATGAATAGTATCATCATAGTATTTTAATTAAAAAAATATTCGTGTGAATAAAGAAAGTAATATTTTCATTAATCTTCTTTTGTAGCTGCTCTAAAAGCTTCTCTCATAGTACTAGAAAACTTATTGTCTAATTCTTGTTTATTTTGATTAATACTTTTATTTTTTTCCAAAATGTTACAAACATAGTATACCACATTAATACGTCTATTTTTACGATCAATATTATCAACTTTTACTTTAATAATATCGCCAGTATTTAAACATAATAAATCTTTACTATATTTAGTATTATCAGATTCATTAATATTTAAATATCCGCTAACATTATTTGTTAAATTTAAATTAATACCAATATTTTTATCTAAAGACTTTACTTCACCACTAATTATTTCATTTCTGTAATTATTAAAAAAAATAATTAATGGATCATCAGTTAATTGTTTAATTCCTAAAGAAATACGTTCTCGTTCTGCATCTACCTGTAATATTAGTGATTTAATTATATCACCTTTCTTATATTGTTGTATAATTTTAGTATCCATTTCCCATGAAATATCAGATAAATGTATTAAACCATCAATACCACCATCTAATTCAACAAATATACCGAAATCAGTTATAGATTTTATTTTACCATTTACACAATCACCCTTGTTATACAATAAGGCAAAATTTTTCCATGGATTAATTTTACATTGTTTAATACCTAATGATATACGACGACGTTCATGATCAATATTTAATATCATTACTTCAACTATATCATTAATATTAACTAATTTAGATGGATGAATATTTTTGTTGGTCCAATCCATTTCAGAAATATGTACTAGCCCTTCAATACCATGATCAATTTCTACAAAACATCCATAATCAGTTAAGTTAGTTACTTTTCCTTTTAATCGATTACCTTCCGAATATTTCTTTATTAATAATAACCAAGGATCATGTTCTAATTGTTTTAATCCTAAAGATACTCTGGTTTGTTCTTTATCAAATTTTAATATTTTCACAGTTATTTCTTCACCAAGTTTTATAATTTCACTAGGATGTTTAACTCTTTTCCAAGCTATATCAGTAATGTGTAATAATCCATCAATACCACCAAGATCAATAAAAGCACCATAGTCAGTCAAATTTTTTACTATTCCTTTAACAATCATACCTTCTTGCAGGCTAGATAATAACTTTAATTTATAATCATGATGTTCTGATTCTAAAATAGCCTTACGTGATACAACTATATTATTTCTCTTTTTATCTAGTTTAATTATTTTAAATTCTAATTCTTTACCTTCAAGATCAGCGTCTTTAACAGGTTTAATATCTACTAAAGAACCTGGTAAAAATGCACGTACACCATTTAATTCAACCGTAAAACCACCCTTTACTTTTCCACTAACTATACCAATAGTAACACTAGTATCATGATATATTTTTTCTAGTTGATTCCATATTTCTTGTTTTTTTGCTTTTTCTCTTGAAAGTAACGTCTCTCCTAATCCATTTTCTATATTATCTAACATAACATCTACTATATCACCAACTTTAATTTCTAAGTTACCATACATATCATAAAATTGTTCTATTGGAATAGAAGCTTCTGATTTTAGGTTAGCATCAACTAAAACTATATTTTTTTTAATTGCTACTACTAATCCTTTAACAATCATTCCAGAGTAAATATTAATATTTCTTATAGATTTTTCAAATAATTGAGTAAAAGATTTTATCATATGTAAATTTAATTTTTTATTAACTAATATCTAAGGTATCCTTCCTTAAAATATAGTTGGTTAATGTTATTATCTGTTATCCAATAACGAGATATTATTTTCTTTATATATAATTTATGCGTATATATTAAAACTAAGATATTAATAGATAAATAATATAATAATTATATAGTAATATTCTATATTATCAAAAGTTAACACCAAACTAATATTTTTGCAACAAATACATATCATTTAATAATTAATGGATAGTTATCATTAATAAGTAATATTATCATGACAATAAGATAAAAAATATTTAAAAAAATTTGGAAAGCTTTTATTAACACAACTAGGATTAATAATAGTAATTTTAATTTTAGCTAAAGCCATCAAAGTAAAACACATTGCTATACGATGATCATAGTAAGTATTAATTATTACGTGTCTATTTAATTTCTTTTGTGGTATAATAGTAATACTGTTATAGTCACTGATTACTTTAACACCTAACTTAATTAATTCGTTAGTTATGGCAACAATTCGGTTTGTTTCTTTAATGTTCCAACTTGATATATTATATAATTTTGTTATCCCGATAGCAAAGACAGCAATTATAGCAATAGTCATCGCTACATCTGGTATATTCTTACAGTCGATACATATTGAATATAATTTATTTGTTCCGACACATTTAATATAATTACTACCTAATAGTACCTTAGCTCCCATTTTATTTAAAATATCTAAAAATTTTATATCACCTTGAATACTATTATAATTAATGTTATTAATTAACACATAATTATTGCTGATTATAGATGCTCCTAAAAAATAAGAAGCATGCGTTACATCTCCTTCTATAATATAGCTTCCTGGAGAAGAATAACATTGTTTTCCAAAAACATAAAAATATTTATAATCATAATTAATGATTCTTACACCAAAAATTTTCATTATATTAATAGTCATATCAATATATGGTTTAGAAATTATATTATCTTTTATTGCAATAATAGTATTATAATTTGCTAATGGAGTTAACATAAGTAATGCGCTAATAAACTGACTAGATATGTTACCTGTAATATTAATTACTCCTCCCAAAAATCCTCCTAAGATTATTGGTAATTTATTATTTTTTAAAATAAATTTTGCACCACCTTGTTGTAATGCGTCTACTAATGGTTTAATAGGACGATGATATATGTGTGGTGAACCAGTTAATACAATATGTTTATTACCTAAACATAAAATAGCTAATAAAAATCTCATTAATGCTCCAGATTGTCCTAAAAATATAGACAATTTGGATTTACTTACATTATAGAAACTATTACCTAATCCAAAAACTGTACATGATGTATTATTCTTAAATAAGAAATATTTTACACCTAATTTTTTTAAAGCAATTAATGTATATTTAATATCGTCACTGTATAATAAATTATATATATTGGTAACCCCCTGAGATTGAGCTGCTAATAATAATACTCTAATGGAAATACTTTTTGATCCTGGTAAATTAATATAACCACCAAGAAAATTACTAGGATTAATAGTTAAATAATTCATAATAATAAATATAAATTTTATTAAACAAAACCAACTAATAGAGATAAATCTATTACTGTCATTAATAAATCACAACAACTTTTAATTAAAGTTAAACGATTTAACGTAACTAAATTATCAGACACTATAATTTGTACTTTATTAATAAATTGATTTATTATTTTACATAATTTCGTTAACTTAATTAAAATTCGATAATATTTTCTTTCTATAATAAATTTATTTATAACTTGTTTTGTATTGTTTAAATAATAAAATAAATTAATTTCTATACTATTTTTTAATAATGAATGGCTAAAATAACTATTTATTTTAAATGAATATTTATCTAGCAAGTTAATTAATCTTTTATAAGTTGTAATTAGTATTTTTGATTTGTTTAATTTTAAAAATTTATTAACATCAACTATTATGCTATTTAAAATTACTAGGTTGGTAATTTTTTTTGTTAATATAATATTAACTAGTTTTTTACTAAAACCATTTTTAGTATACCAAAACAATAGACGATTAAATATAAAATTAGTAATATTTATAACTAATGATTCTATATTTCGATTAAAAGAATTATTATTATAGGTTATAATAGAATATTTTATTAAATTTTTAATATCTATATATAATTCATTCTTTATTATTATCTGTATAATATTAATTGCGGCTCTACGTAATGCAAATGGATCTTTACTACCTGTAGGTAATTTATTAATTCCAAAAAATCCAACTATGTTATCTATAGAATTTGCTATAATTAATATACATGATATTTTGTTTGTTACTAAATTAGTATTAATGTAATAAGAATATTGTTCCTTTTGAGCTTTGATTATATCTAAAGATTCATTATCTAATGAAGCATAATACATACCAATTATTCCCTTTATTTTATTAAATTCTTTTACCATACTTGTAGCTAAATCACATTTAGATATTAATGCAGCTCTAGCTGCTAAAAAAATATTAGCACCGATTAAATAAGCTACATACGATGATATTTGTTTTAGTCTATAACTTTTGTCAAACATTGATCCTAGTTTTTCATGAAAGGAAATATTTTTTAAATTTGGTAAATAATCAACTAACTTTTTTTTACGATCTTGAGTAAAGAAAAACTTAACATCATTAAAACGATTATGAATGATAGAATTGTTATTATTTATTATAGTACTATTACTATTAGAAATAATATTAGTAACTAATATATAATATTTTGATAAATTACCATTGTTATTATATACAGGAAAACATTTTTGTATGTTTTGAATTACATATACTAATATTTCTGAAGGTAAAAAAAGAAATTTTTTTTTAAATGAACCGACTAATAATCTCGGCCATTCTGTTATTGCTGTAATTTCTTCTAATAATTTTTGATTAATGTTAACATAACCATTTAACTTAATTGAAATATTTTTAATTTGATTTACAATGATGTTTTTACGTTTATTAAAATCAACTATTACTTTATTAATCATTAATATTTTTTGGTATTGATTAGCTATTTTTATACTAATATTACGTAATCCCATAAATCTATGACCGTAAATAATATTACTACTATTAATTCCAAATATTGTCCCTCGTATTAAATAATTATCTAGTAGAATAATAATACTATTAACTGGTCGTACAAAATACATATTATTATTACCCCAATGCATCATATTTGGTACTTTAACATTACTAATAGATGTTTTTATTAAAGCAAATAACATATTTGCTACAAAATATTTACTACGTAGTTTATATTTATTAGATGTGATACAAATAATGTAGTTATAAATATTACTATTTTTAGTATTATACTTGTTTTTAACCAATTCATATAATGATAAAAAATACTTACTACTTACTATATTTCTCAATGAGAAAATATCTATTAATATTATGATAGCTAATCTTCTAGAGGAAAAAAACTTTATTATTTTTGTATATTTAATATTAAATTTATTTAATTCATGAACAATATTATTAATTAACTTACTAATTAATACAGTTAATATAGTTGATGGTAGTTCTTCTGTACCTATTTCAATTAATAAATTATTCATTATAATTACTATTCATTTAGTACTAATTATTTTACACATAGGAAAATTAATATTTTTACGATACTGTAAATAAGTTTTAGCAATTTTTTTAGATAAGTTACGGATTCTTAGTATAAAATCTTGTCTCTCTAACGAAGAAATAGTATTAGATGCATCTAATATATTAAAAATATGAATGATTTTTATAACTAATTCATATGCTGGTAATATTAATGGATTATTTAAAATAATTAGCTTGTTTATTTCTTTTTCATAAGAAATGAAAGATCGTAAAAGAAAATTTTTATTAATATATTCAAAGTAATATTTTGAATTTTCTACTTCATTCTGATAAAACATGTCTCTATAAAATAGAGTACCTTTTATACTATTACTCCACACTATATTATAAATATTATCTACTTTCTGTACACACATAGCTAAACGTTCTAATCCATATGTAATTTCTCCCATTACTGGATTACAATCTAAACCACCTACTTTTTGTAAATAAGTAATTTGTGTTATTTCCATACCATTAAACCAAACTTCCCAACCTAATCCATATGCACCTAATGTTGGATGTTCCCAATTATCTTCAATAAATTTTATATCATTATTATTTAAGTCTAATTTTAATACTTTCAAAGATTCGATATATAATTCCTGTAGTTTATTTAAAGATGGTTTTAATATTACTTGAAATTGATAATATTGTAATAATCTATTTTTACTAACTCCATATCTACCATCTGATGGTCTACGAGAAGTTTGTACATATGCTGCAAAGATAGGTTCTGGACCTATTGCTCTTAAATAGGTTATGGGATGTAATGTACCAGCTCCAACTTCTATATCAATTGGTTGAACTAAAATACAACCATAACTAATCCAAAATTTTTGTAAATCAAAAATAATATCTTGAAATGATTTCATATTTATGATTTATATTATATCTAATAACTAAATAGCTTTTAGTACTTAATATATTATTTAAAAATTTATTTTTGGTAATTAAATTATATAACTAAAAGTATTAATTATTAATTTATTAAAAAAATTTTATTAAAAGTTAATTATTCATAAATTTTATAAAATGTCTACTAATAAAATAATATTAAACATATTTTCTTACATATTAGTATTTTTATTTATTATTATTATTATACCCCTGCATTTATTTCCCGGATTTGTATCTGGTTTTATTTCATACGAATTAATTATGTTTTTCACTCCTTGGTTTAGATATGTATTTATGAATAAAGCTAGATTAGCTGTAGTAATTTTACTGATAACTATTATATTAATATTAATTACATCATTAATTATCAATTTAATTAATTTATTAACTTCAGATTTTCAGCATAATTTAAATATTATTAATAATATCAATTATATATTTTTAAATATAAAAAAACATATTCCTAAATTTCTACTATTGTTATTACCTAATAATATTGAAGATTTAAAAAATAAAATTCTTCTGTTGTTAGAATCTAATTTAATTATTATACGAGATATGATACGTATAATTATACGTATTTTGTTAACAATTTTTATAGGAATTATTATAGGTGCAATTATATCTTTAAATAAACCAAATAATAATCAATCATATTTTATTAATCAATTAAATAAACGTATATATTTTCTATCATTAGCATTTCATAATGTTATTATGGCACAGATACGTATATCATTAGTTAATACTTTATTAACCGCTATTATGATTATTATCATATTACCAAGTTTTGGTATATTTATACCATTAAGAAAAGTATTAATAATTAATACTTTTATATTAGGATTAATACCTATTATTGGTAATTTAATTTCTAACATAATAATTATTTTTTCCTCTCTATCAATTTCTCTAACTATTGGAATAGTTATTTTAGTTTATCTAATTGTTATTCATAAACTTGAATATATACTAAATGCCGGAATAGTTGGTCAGAGAACGAATACTAAATCGTGGGAATTAATACTAGTAATGTTACTCTTAGAATCAATTTTTGGATTAAATGGATTAATAGCAGCCCCGATATATTATATATATTTAAAATATGAACTCAAAAACATTAAAATAATATAAAAAACTAGCTTTATATTAAATAAAGCTAGTTTATACACGGTACAAATTTAATTACTGCTTATTAATAATAATCCTACGTGGTTGTAATGATTCTGGAATTTGTCTAATTAAATTAATACTTAGTAAACCATTACTAAATTCAGCATAGTCCACTAACATATGTTCAGCTAAAGCAAAACTCAAGGAAAATTTCTTACATATTAATCCTTGATATAAATAATGTACCTCTTTACTTTCGCAAGTTGGTTTACCCTTAATTGTTAATCTTGGTCCTTCAATTTCTACTATTAATTCATCTTCTTTGAAACCTGCTAATGCTAATACGATTCGATAGTGATCTTCATCATATTTTTCAATATTATATGGTGGAAAATTAAAATTTTCTTGATCTATCTGTATATTACTAGCTAATCTATCAAATCCTATCCATTGCTTTAATAACGGGGAAAGATCATAATCATGCATAGTTATTTCCTATTCTATAAACAAATTAAAAATGATATTTACCACATATTATAACTTATATAATTAGTTATTACTAGTAATAATTAATAATTTACTTATTGGTAAAAAAATAATATTTAAACATCAATATTTACTGCTTCTAATGAATTTTGTTCAATAAAATTTTTACGTAATGTTACGTCATCACCCATTAATATACTAAATAAACTATTTGCTTTATTAACATCACTAATAGTTATTTGTGACATACATCTATTATTAGGATCCATTGTAGTTGTCCATAATTGATTAGCATTCATTTCGCCAAGTCCTTTATATCTTTGAATAACTAAACCCCTACATGATTCTTTGAGTAACCATTTTATTGCTTCTTCTAACGAAGAATAATTATTTTTATGTTTATTACGAATTACACAAATATTACTATTTACACTAATATTTATTTTACTTTTTATACTACTAATTATTTTATATTCTTTACTATTTATAAAATTTTTATTTATTAAAATACTTTTAATTTTACCATATACTATAATAAATAATATTATTTCATAACAAGAATCATTATTTTTATAAATCTTATAATTATTAATACATATTAATTTTTCATTACTATTTATTAATTTAATTAATAGTAATGTCCATTTATTAAGTATTTCTAAATTATTAAAGTGATAAGTTTCTAATATTGGTTGATAGAATAAATATTTTACTAAATATTCATAATATGAATATTTTATATTTTTTAATTTTCTTTTAATTATTAGGTAATTATTTATTAATGTAAATAATAGTTTACCAAATATTTCTTTATTATCAATTATTAATTTAGTATTAGCAACTGCTAAATTAATACGATATGTATTCATATCATCATTATTATTAATGTAAGTTTCTTTATTATTTTGTTTTATCTTAAATAATGGTGGTTGAGCAATAAATAAATATCCTTTTTCTATAATATCTGGCATATATCTATAGAAAAATGTTAGTAGTAAAGTTCTAATATGTAATCCATCAACATCAGCATCAGTCATAATAATTATGTTATGATATCTTAACTTATCTATATTAAACTCATTCTTTCCTATTCCACATCCTAAAGTTGTAATTAAAGCTATTAATTCTTGTGAAGATAACATTTTACTAAAACAAGCTTTCTCAACATTAAGTATTTTTCCTTTTAATGGTAAAATAGCTTGATTTTTACGATTACGTCCTTGTTTTGCTGATCCACCTGCAGAATCTCCTTCTACTAAGTATAACTCAGATAACGCTGGATTTTTTTCTTGACAATCAGTTAACTTTCCTGGTAGTTTACTAACATCAAAAATATTCTTTTTCCTTGTTAATTCTCTTATTTTACGAGCAGCTTCTCTAACTTTTGCTGCATTAATAACTTTACTAAATATTATTTTAGCATCATTAGGATACTCTAATAAAAAATCTAGTAATTTTTCACTTACTAATGATTCCACAACATATCTAACTTCTGAGGATACTAATTTATCCTTTGTTTGAGAAGAAAATTTTGGGTCGAACATTTTTATGGATATAACAGTAGTTAATCCCTCACGTACATCTTCACCAGAAATTATCAATTTATTCTTTTTGTTTAAAAATTCTTTTTCTATATATTGATTTATAGTACGAGTTAATGCAGAACGAAATCCAGATAAATGAGTACCACCATCTTTCTGTGGTATATTATTTGTAAAACAATAAATATTTTCTTTAATAGAGTTATTCCACTGCATAGCAATATCAATAACTATATTATTTCTTTTAGAGGAAAAACTAAGTATGTTTTGATGAATTGGTAATTTACTTTTGTTTATTAATGATACAAATGATTTAATACCACCAACATTTTGAAAATATTTTTTCTTATTATTAAATTCATCTATTAAATTAATAGATATACCAGGATTTAAAAAAGATAATTCTTTTAATCTATTTTTTAGTATATTAAAATTAAATTTTGTTTCATTAGTAAAAATACTAAGATCTGGCCAAAATCTAATGGTTGTACCATTACACTTAGTTTTATTAATAATACTAATTGGTTTTTTTGGAATTCCAAAAGAATAATGTTGTTGATAAATAAATCCATCTCTCATAATAGTAAGTATTAATTTTTCTGATAATGCATTAACAACAGAAACACCAACCCCGTGTAATCCGCCAGAAATTTTATAAGAATCATTATCAAATTTACCACCAGCATGTAACATAGTCATTATTACTTCAGCTGCTGATATACCTTCTTCTTTATGTATATCAACTGGTATACCCCTACCATTATCTTGCACTGATACTGAATTATCTTTATGAATAATAACAATAATACTATCACAAAAACCAGCTAACGATTCATCAATAGAATTATCTACAACTTCAAATACCATATGATGTAAACCTGTACCGTCATCTATATTACCTATATACATACCAGGTCTTTTACGAACTGCATCTAATCCTCTAAGAATTTTTATATTTGATGAATCATAATAATTTGTTGTCATGTTTTTTAATAAAAGTAATTAAAAATTTATTTGTTTTAATAAATTAAAGTAAGTAACTAAATATTACTTATATTAGTAAAAAAATTAATTTTATATTTCAACTATTAATAGCTAGAATTATTAACTACTAAATTTTCATAGGCATTATAATATAAGTTAATAATTGTTGATGTATCGAGCTAATAATTTTTAGTATACCATTATCAGTAAATGTTAATGTTAATATTTCACATTGTAATACATTTAATACATCTAATATATATATTGCATTAAATGCAAATTCAATATCCTTACCACTATATGATATCATAATTATTTCTTTCGCTATTTCAAAATCTAAATTATTTGCTATTAATATTAACTTATTTTTACTAATAATTAATTTAATACCATATGATTTGTCACTAATAATAGTTATTATTCTACTTAAAGCATTTTTTAGCTCTTTTAAATTTAAAGATATATTAATGTTTGTATTTTTAGGTATAACGCTAATAAAATTAGGAAATATTCCATCAATTAATTTAGAAGTAAATATATAATTATCAATAGTTAATGATATACTATCGCTATTAAAAAATATATTAATCGAACATTTATGTTTATTTAGTAACCTCATTAACTCTAATATTCCGTTTCTTGGAATGATAATAGATAAATCTGATATATTTAAACTAATATTAATTTTACAAATAGATAATCTATGTCCATTAGTAGATACTATGTACATAGTATTTGATGATATTTTGAATAATATACCATTTAAGTAATAACGTATATCTTGCTTAGCCATTGAAAAGTAAGTACAAGATAAAGCATCAAATAAAGCATTACTAGGCAATATGCAAGAAAGATTACTTTTTTTATAATTAATTTTAGGAAATTCCTTATCTGATAAAGTAGATAAAGAATACAAACTATTTTTAGTTTTAATAATTAATTTATTATTTTCTAATGATATATTAATAATATTATTACTAGATAATTTTTTACATATATTATATAATTTTTTCACTGATACTGTTGTTATACCAGTATTAATAATGTTACAACTATCCACCTTTGATATTATTTCTACTTCTGTATTATTTCTAATAAATAATATATAGTTATTAAAAACTTTAATTAAAACATTATTCAATATTAATAACGATAAACTACTATTAGTTAAAGTATATAAACTTTGTAATAGTTTTATTAAGACATTATTCTCTATACTAAATTTCATTAGTACTAAAATTAAGATTTTATTATATTATTATTAAAGATAATTGTTGTATTTATTAATACATAAGTAATACTAAGATTAGTATGATACCATAGTTATAGTAAAAAATATATATTTTAAGTTATTAAAATAATTTCTATACATTTATACTTTACAAAAGTAATAACCTTAAAATTAAGGAGATAATTTATGAAAAGAACTTTTCAACCATCTAAGTTAAGACGATTACGTAGACACGGTTTTCGTCATCGTATGAAAACAAATAGTGGACGTAAGATTTTATCAAATAGAAGAGCTAAAGAAAGATTATATTTAACAGTTTCCAGTTACAAATAATATGATTAAAAAGTATAAATTTTTAAAAAAACAAAAGTTATTACTTAATAAACAATTTAATTTAGTTTTTAATAAATTAGAATATTTTAGTTTTGATAAACAATTTATCATAATAGGATGTATAAATAATTTGAATTATTCTCGTATTGGTATTATAGTACCAAAAAAAAATATTAAAAAATCATTTCAAAGAAACAAAATTAAAAGATTAATACGTGAGTATTTTCGTTTAAATAGAAGTAAGTTTTTTTTTATGGATTATATAATTTTAGTAAAAGTACATTTATCAAAGATAGGAAAAATTAATTTCAAAATACGTTCAATTAATAATAATCAACATGATAATGTTATTATCAAAGATAATAGTTAATATAATATATGGATATAAGATAATAATTAGTCCTTTATTAGGTAAACATTGTAGATTTATTCCTAGTTGTTCACAATTTGCTATAGAGGCAATTGTTATATTTGGTTTAGTAAAAGGAATTTATTTTTCTATAAAAAGAATAATTAAATGTTTACCAGTAAATGGTGGTGGATATGATCCAATTAATAAATATTTATAATATGATAGAATTATAATTTAATGAATACACAAAGAAATTTTCTTATAATTGTTTTGATGTTTATTTCTCTTTTATTGTGGCAAATATGGCAAAATGATAATAAATTAAACTTGACAAATAAATATGTAACAAATAATAATAATTATTTATCCAATAATAAAGATCATAATATTACTATCATAACTGATACCTTATTATTAAAAGTTAATCCAAATAATTCCACAATAGAACAAGCATACTTATTAAAGTATCCTAAATATCTTAATTCACATGAATCATTTAAATTACTAAATACTTCATCAAATTTTACTTATCAATTACAAAGTAGTTTATTTAGTGATGACAATTATAGTAAAAATTTAATACAACAATTAAAATTTTGTAATAAAAAAATAACATATATTTTAAAGAATAATCAGAAAGAATTAATAATACCATTCATATATAAATCTAATAATAATTTTGTTTATATAAAAACATTTATACTAAAACGTAATAGTTATAAAATTAATATTATTGATAGTATTACTAATAATACTAATAAGAATATTATAATTAACGTTTTTGGTCAAATAAAACAATCTATTAACAATCCTAATCAATATAATAGTTTTATTAATAGTTTTTATAGAGGTAGTTCGTATTCTACTGATCACGAAAATTACAAAAAATATGAATTTAATAAAATTAATAAATATAAATTAATTACTAATACTAGTCATGGCTGGATTGCTATGTCACAGAAATATTTTATTACTGCTTTCGTTATTCCAACTATTGGAACTAATAATATTTATACTAATAAAATAAACGATAATGTTTTTATTGGTTTTAAAAATAAAATAAATATTAATGCTTATGATAAAAAGAATATTAATACTACATTATGGATTGGTCCAAAATTACAATCAGAACTAAAATTAGTAGCTAATAATTTAGATCTTACTATTGATTACGGTTGGTTATGGTTTATATCTCAACCTTTATTTAAATTATTAAACTTTGTTACAAATTACACAAATAATTGGGGATTATCAATAATTATCACAACTATAATAATAAAGATAATATTATATCCTTTAACCAAAGCCCAGTATATTTCAATGGCAAAAATACGTTTTTTACAACCTAAAATTTCTATGATTCGTAAAAAATTTGAAAATAATAAACAACAACAAAGTAAAGAAATATTACTTTTGTATAAAAAAGAAAAAGTTAATCCATTTGGAGGATGTTTACCAGTTATAATACAAATGCCAATATTTTTAGCTTTATATTATGTATTATCTGGATCAGTAGAGTTAAGACATGCTAATTTTTGCTTTTGGATACATGATTTATCATCTCAAGATCCTTATTATGTTTTACCAGTAATTATGGGTATAACTATGTATATAATACAAAAATTATCATCAAATGATATTGAAGATTTAATACAAAAAAAAATAGCAACTGTTATGCCGATTATATTTACATTATTTTTTTTCTGGTTTCCTTCTGGTTTAGTATTATATTATATTGTTAGTAACACGATAACTATTATACAACAACAAATAATATTTCGTAGTTTTAAATAGGATATGAATAATGAGTATAATAAATCAAAATAGTGATACCATAGCTGCTATAGCTACTATCTTTGGACACAGCAGTATTGGTATTATACGTATTTCTGGGACTTTAACATATAATATAACAAAAAAAATATTGGGATTAATCCCAAAGGATAGAAAAGCAAGTTATTTACCATTTAAGTACAAAAATGATATTATAGATTATGGTATTGCCATTTTATTTAATCGTCCAAATTCTTTTACCGGAGAAGATATGTTAGAGCTACATTGTCATGGCGGGCCAATAATATTAAATACTTTATTAAATTATATTATTTCAATGCCTAATATTCGTATAGCTAATCCGGGAGAATTTTCTATGCGCGCTTTTTTAAATAAAAAAATTGATTTAGTACAAGCCGAATCAATAGTTGATTTAATTAATTCTAACTCATTAGAGTTTTCTAAAGAATCAATAAATTCGTTTAAAGGTAATTTTTCTTATAAAATTAAAAATTTAATAAAAATTGTAGATAATTTATATTCTCATATAGAAGCAATGATTAATTTTCCAGATGATCAATTAGAGCAATTATCTAATGATATGATTGTTTCTAATTTAAATAATATAATTAATTCAATAAATAAACTAAACGAACAAGTAAAAAATAATATTATATTACGTGATGGTATTAAAATAGTAATTGTAGGAGAACCTAATGTTGGAAAATCTAGTTTATTTAATGCTCTAATTGGTTGTAATAATGCTATTGTAACTTCATTTCCTGGAACTACTAGAGATGTATTAAGGTATTGTATTAATTTAGATGGTATAATAATTAATATTAGTGATACAGCTGGAATTCATGATACGAATAATTTTATAGAAAAAATAGGTATTAAGCATTCTCTAAAAGAAATTAAAACAGCTAATCATGTATTATTAGTAGTAGATAGTACTAACTGTGAAATTGAACAATTAGATTGTATTTATAATAATTTTATTAAAATAGTAAATAATATACCAATTACTATTATTCGTAATAAAGCTGATCTTAGTAATGAAAACATTACTATTAATAAACTAGAAAGATATTATGTTGTAACAATATCGGCTAAATTAAAAAGTGGACTAAATTTAATTTTTGATCATATAAAAGATTTATATATTAAAAATAACTATAAATGCAATACTATAAATAAACATAGATACTTTAATATATTACATAATGCTACTTTACATTTAATAAGGGGTAAACAACATCACTTGTATTATGATATTTTACTAGAGGAATTAAAACATGCTAAACATTACCTAGATAGTATTATTGGTAATGTATACGATGATAAACTACTAGATAAGATATTTTCTAAATTTTGCGTAGGTAAATAATATTAAAATGGTAGATCATCATCAAAATTTATTGATAAGTCCTTATCATTTTTATACGTTTTTGTTTCTTCATTACTTGGTTTATTATTAGAAATATCATTTTTAATATTGTTCTTAGTTTTATTTCGATTATTAATAATATGTAATGCACCATTAACACTAACTATAATTTCTGTAGTATAGTGATCTGTATTATTTTTATCTTGCCATTTTCTTGTTTGTAAGCTACCTTCTACATAAATCTGTGAGCCTTTAACTAAATATTCTCTTACTATTTCTGCTGTTTTACCAAAAAAAACAATCTTATGCCATTCTGTCTTCTCTTTAATTTCTCCTGTTTGTTTATCACGCCATGTATCAGATGTAGCTAAACTAATATTAGCTACTATATTACCGTTAGCCATGTAACGTACTTCTGGATCATTACCTAAATGGCCTAATAAAATAACTTTATTAACTCCTTTCATATATTTTCCTATTTGTAAATTAATATTTTACTTTTAATAAGTATAATTATAATCAGAGTAATTATCAAATCTAGACCAATGACCATTAAACATTAATTTAATAGTACCAATTGGACCATTTCTTTGTTTTCCTATAATTACTTCTGCAATACCTTTCATACTATTGTCATTATAAACTTCATCACGATATATAAACATAATTAGATCAGCATCTTGTTCTATAGAACCTGACTCTCTTAAGTCTGAATTTAATGGTCTTTTGTCAGCACGTTGTTCTAAACTCCTATTAAGTTGTGATAATGCTATAATAGGTATTTTTAGTTCTTTAGCTAAAGATTTTAATGATCTAGAGATTTCTGCTATCTCTAATGTACGATTTTCAGCTAAATACGGAACTCTAATTAATTGTAAATAATCAATCATAATTACACTTAATCCTTGATGTTCTTTATATACACGACGTGCACGAGCTCTTATTTCAGTTGGTGTTAATCTAGAAGAATCATCAATATATATATTTTTCTTACTTAGTAAAATTTTTATAGTCTTAGAAATTCTAGTCCAATCATGATCGTTTAATTGACCAGTACGAATCTTACTTTGTTCAACACGAGATAATGATGCTAACATTCTTATCATAATTTGTTCACCTGGCATTTCTAAACTAAAAATTAAAACAGGTTTATCTTCTAACATAGCTATATTTTCACATAAATTAATTGCAAATGTAGTTTTACCCATTGAAGGTCTAGCTGCTATAATAATAAGTTCTGATTTTTGTAAACCAGCAGTTTTAATATCTAAATCTTTATAACCACTAGATATTCCAGTGATACTGCTATTAGGTTTTTTATATAATTGTTCAATTTTATTTACTGTATGTTCTAAGATATTTTCAATGTTTTTTAAACTATTATTTGTATTTGTTCTGTTTTCAGAAATTTGGAAAATTAATGATTCAGCTAAATCTAATAAATCTGAACTACTACGACCATGAGGATAATAACTAGCATCTACTATTTCATGTGCCACATTAATTAAATCTCTCACTATAGCATGTTCTTTAATTATAGTTGCGTAAGATATTATATTTATGATACTAGGTGTATTTTTTGATAATTCTGCTAGATAAGCACAACCACCAATTACGGATAGTTTATTTTTTTGTTCTAATGATTGTGATAAAGTAACTAAATCAACTGGTTTACCATTATTTAATAAATTTTGTATTTCACAAAAAATTAAACGATGAACATTACTATAAAAATCATTACTACTAATTATAGTAATAATATCATCTAAACGTTTATTATCTAATATTAAACTTCCTAATAATGATTGTTCTGCTTCTATGGAATATGGTAATGATCTATGATGTTTATAATTATTATTAAATAATTTATTATTAATAGAATTTTTTAATGGCATACTTAAATAAAATAATTAGATTAATTTAACACATTTTTATTAAGTTAACGATTATGATAAGATAAATAATAAATATTATCAATATATAAATAAATAGATTATATTTTTTGAAAAAAAATTATATTATGTAAATAATGGTTATTTATATTATCATGATGTGAATATAATTTATGTTAAGATAAATAATTGTTAAGGATAAAGTTATGTTTTTTTGGAAAAATATATTTTTTTTATTCATATCTTTTATATTTAAAAGAATATTAAATATTAGAACACATCAATATAATTTAGTTAATACAACTAATAATATTAGTCACCCGTTAATTTATCTAATGTTAACTAATTCTAAACTTTATTTGATATTGTTGTATATCCAATGTAGAAAATATCATTTACCAAATCCATTAGATAACATATCAATTAATAATAATAAAAAGATACCTAGATTTTTTTGTATAAAGGAAAAACATAATTGTTTTAAATATATGTATTGTGGTAAAAATATTAATAAGTTTAATGATTATTTAAATTTAATTATTAATTATTATAGTAATATTACAATTATATTAGTAACAATAATTAGTAGTAAGAAAAAATTATTTTTCTATAATAGTTCTTATTTTTTTGTTAACAATTTATTTAATTTTTTTATAAAAATTATTAATTTTTTATGGATAAAAAAAGATATTATAATATATTTTTCTCATCCATTATCATCTCTTCATATTTACAATAAGTTAAATAGCATTACTTTAAATAATACTAATAAAATATTAAGAATAGTTAGTATTTATTTTATAAGACAAAAAAAAATAATAGTTGGATCAAATGATCTTTATACAAGTGTTGGTATTATTACTAGTAACATTAAAAATCATATAAAAATTAGTAAAACAAGAAAATTAAGTTTTAGTGAAAAAGATATTATTAAACTCTTTAAAGAAATATCATCTAATTTTTCTTATGAAGCATTTAATTTATGTAACAATCTATTTCAGTTTCTTTTTAAGAGAATACATAATGCTTTAAAAGCATATAATATAAATAGAGTCAAGTTAATTGCTGAAAAAAGACATAAAATTATTTATATTCCATGTCATCGTAGTCATATGGATTATATTATTATTTCTTATATATTGTATCATAATTTATTACTGCCACCGTTTATTGCTGCTGGAATAAATCTAAATTTTTGGTTAGTAGGAAATATAGCTAGATTATTGGGAGCATTTTTTATAAGACGTAATTTTAAAAATAACAAATTATATTCTATTATTTTTCGTGATTATTTTAATCAATTATTAAATAATGATAGTACTATAGAATATTTTATTGAAGGTAGCAGATCACGTACCGGTAAATTATTGACACCTAAAACTGGTTTATTAAGTATAATTATAAAATATGTATTAAATAACATACATAAACCAGTTACTATTATTCCTATAAATATTAGTTATACGAAAATTATAGAAATAGATTATTATGATGCAGAAATAAATAATAGTATAAATAAAAAGTGGTATATTTTATTTTTATTTGAACAAATGAAAAATATCTATAATTTAGATACTGTTCATATCAATTTTGGTCAACCAATAAATATAAATGAGATAATAAAAAAGACATATTATTCAAAAACTAATAAAAAATGTATTACCCCATTAGCAAATAATATTGCATATAATATTATGAATAAAATTAATAGTGCTGTAGTAATTAATGTATCTAATTTATGTCTTACAATTTTGTTAGATTCTAATAACTATACATTAACAAGAATAAAATTATTTAAACAATTATTATGTTATTTAAATTTGTTAAATTGTATTTCATATTTACCAGATATGATAATTAGAAATTATGATAATAAAAGGTATTGGTTAAAAAATTTTTTAAAAAGTAATAAAAATATCATCTATGATAATAATACTCATTTGGTATCCTTAGTAAAGGATAATATTTATAATATAAAATACTATAAAAATAGTATACAACATGTGTTAATTTTACCAGCATTAATTGCTAGTATTATATATGCTAATTCTAGTATTAAAAAAATACAATTAATATATTTAATTAATTATATTTATCCAATAGTAAAATTAGATTTTTTCATTAGTATACATAAGTTAGAATTAAAATTATTAGTTAATAAAATTATAAATGAATTTGTTAGACAACATTTATTATTATATAATAATGATAAATTATTCTTAACTAAACATTATCAAGTAATAAAAATACTAGCTAAAAGTATTTATAAAGTGTTATTACGTTATGTAATAATATGTATTCTGTTAATTGATAATATTGAACTAAAATTCACAAATTTAGTAAATAATTGGGATATAATACAAAATAAACTTAACATTACACAAGATATGTGTTATATATTTGATAATGTATCATTCAATAATATTGTATTGATTTTTCGTTCAGTATGTGGTTGCAAAAATAATAATATAAATACAATTAAAATAAATAGATTATATAATATATTTAAAAGACTTATACTGAAGATTAATTTTTAAGAAACTAGTTTGTATTATCAATCTTATTAAATACTAATAAACTTATATAATAATAACTATAAAAACTATATAAATTTCTTTAATAAAGAATATAATACTAATTATTAAAGTACTAATTAATATTTTTTAAATATATAAATTAATAATTAATAGCAAATATATAATTATTATAATTTATTGGATATAAATATTTCTAATTACTATAAGTTTCTCTTATCTTATTTATTTGCTTTATAAAAAATTTTAGTATAGCTAATAAATTACATTTTAATTAAAATATATATTATAAAGAATTGTGATAAGTTAAAAGTTATAACTATAATTATAGAAATACATTCTTTAACAAATAGTAAATGGTTAGTTAATTAGTATTAAAATAGTTATAATAAAAAAAATTATAAAATACTCCATTATTAATTTCTTTATTTTATTTATTAGTAATATCTGGTTTTTTATTATGTACTAAATAATTAATTATATAATTAATCAAAAACTAAAATTGATACTCCTTATAATATTTATTAGCTTAATAAATAAGCTAAAGTTAATAATACACTAAAACTAGAGTAAAATTTTATTTTTATTTAGTAAATTTTATATTATCTATTAAAGTATTTTAGTGTTAATGATACTGGTGGATAAACACCATGCCATAAAAAAAATGAGTATGCAGCCTGATAAATTAACATACCAATACCATCATAATAACTAATTTTTTCTTTATAACGTTTTAATAACACAGATTTATAGTTTTTATGATAGTATAAATCGTAAAATTTAGCTGTTTTTTTAATAGTATTGGATAATTTCATCTTACTAATATTTAGTACGACCGGAGTAGCATTGATAACTAAATCATAATTATATTTATTAATATGCTGTATTGGTAATAATACAATATTATACATTGAATTTAATTGTTTATAAAAGTCATATAAATCTACTACTCTATCAATATTTCTATTAGTAATAAATACTTTACATCCATAGGATAACAAAAACATTACTATAATTTTAGCTACTCCACCAGCCCCAATTAATAGTATATTATTGTTATATTCTAATAATTTTAATCTTATTAAATCATTTATAAGACCAACTCCGTCAGTATTATCACCAAATAATGTTCCATCCTTTTGTTTTTTTATTACATTTACTACTTTAGTAATATTACTAATGTAACTAATATTATTACATAACTTAACTGCATGTTCTTTAAACGGAGCAGTAATATTCATTCCTAATCCACCATTAATAAAAAAATTATTTACTATTATGTCAAAATTATCTTTTGATGCTAATATTTTTGTATATTTACTACATTTAATGTTTGTTAATGATGCAAAAATATTATATATTAATGGTGATTTACTATGTTTTATTGGGTTACCTAATACAGCAAATTTACACATTTTACTAACCACGAATAATAGTATTACTTATAGCATCACAAATTTTAGTAGGACATGGTAATTTACCCACGATATCATTCATAATTACTACTTTCGATCCAAATAATTTATATACTTCATCTACGGTACGAGCTGGTAATTGTTGACTAACATTAGCACTAGTAGATATTATTGCTTTACCAAATTTTTGACAAATTAACCTGATAGGTAAAAAATTACTTATACGTACTACTAATTTATCATATTTACCAGTTAACCACACTGGAACATTACTGTTAGCTGGTAATGCCCAGCTTATTGGTCCTGGCCAACTAGAAAATAATCTTTTTTTTATATCAATAGTTATTTTTGTTTCATCAATGTATTTTTTTATTTGCTCGTAATTTGAGGCTACTAATATTAATCCTTTTTCAATTGGTCTATTTTTTAATATTAATATTTTTTTTACTACTATTTCATAATCAGGATCACAACCTAATCCAAATACTGACTCAGTAGGGTAAGCAATTATTTTTTTATCTTTTAATGCTAACACAATTTTGTTTATTTCATTTATATTAAATGAATTATTATTCATTACGTGAATATTATATAATTAATATGTTTACTACAATATAATTTTAGTAGATAAATGTAGTTAATAATTGTATTATATCATTAATAATAAATAAAAGATAATATTGATTATGTCTATATTAAAAATATTGTATTATCCTAATAAAAAATTAAAAAAGAAAGCTAATTTAGTTTATAAAATAGATCGTAATATTAATAAAATTATTAATGATATGTTTGAAACAATGTATCTTGCTAATGGTATAGGTTTAGCTGCAACACAAGTTAATATAAATAAATGTATTGTTGTTATTGATATTTCTAAGAAACGTAATCAACAATTAATTTTAATAAACCCTAAAATTATAAAAAAATTTGGTAAAATTATTATGGAAGAAAGTTGCTTATCAATACCTAATATTAGTGCTCCTGTTATTAGATCAGAAAAAATAATACTACAATCATTGGATTATTATGGTAAGCAATTTGAATTACATGCAGAATCATTGTTATCAGTTTGTATTCAACATGAGATTGATCATTTAAACGGATTATTATTTATAGATAGACTATCATTATCTAAAAAAAATTATATAAAAAATATTATAGCCCGTAATTTATAGTTTAATTTATGAAAAAAAATTTACGTATCGTATTTATTGGTTCCTCAATTTTTTCTTTATATCATTTAATAAAATTAATTAAAGAAAAATACTATATTATTTTAATCATTACAAAACCAAAACCCAAATTTTCTAAAAGAAACAAAAAGCATATATCAAACTTAATCATCAAAGTTGCAATTAAATATAATATACCAATATTATTATCTAAATCTTTAGATGATATACAAATGACATTATCAAAATTAATAGTTGATTTAATTATCATTGCTTCTTATGGAAGCAAATTATCAGAATCTATATTAGACATACCAAAATTTGGTTGCTTAAATATTCATGGTTCATTATTACCTAGATGGCGAGGAGCAGCACCAATTCAAAGAGCTATATACAATGGTGATTGTATTACTGGTATTACCATTATTAAAATAAATAATAATTTGGATACCGGTAATATTTTATGTCAAAGAATTTGTGTAATAAAAAAATATGACAGTAGTATTACTTTATGTAAAAGATTAGCTAGAATAGGTGCAATAGTATTAATTGAACTATTAAAAATTAATTTATTTAATGTCAGTAGTATTGTACAAAATAATATTAATGTTACATATGCTAAGAAAATAGCTAAAAGTGAAGCAAAAATTAATTGGTTTTTGTCAAATACTAAATTAGTAAATATAATTAATGCATTTAATCCTTGGCCGATAGCTTATTTTTATTATCAAAATCATGTAGTTAAAGTTATAGATGCTATAGCAATTAGTTATCATATTAAGAAGATACCAGGAACAATAATACACTATAATAAATGGGGGATATATATTACTACCGGTTATGGAATAATAATTCTTACATCGATGAAAGTAATTAATAAAAATAGTAGTATTTATGTAAATGCTATAAATCGCAATATACTAATTACTGCTAACACATTATTTTCAATAGGTACTATGTTAAATTAAACTTATTTTCTACGATTTCTCAATACAAATTCAATATAAGCCATAGGAGCATTATCTCCATGGCGATAACCACATTTTAAAATTCTGGTATAACCACTACAGTAGTTAATAAAACGTGGAGCTATTTCATTAAATAATTTTTCTAATATTTTACTATTACGTATTTTAATAAATACTTGTCTTCTATTATGTATATTATTTACTTTTGCTTTTGTAATTAATGGTTCAATAAAGCGACGTAATTCTTTAGCCTTTGGTAAAGTAGTTTTAACAACTTCATAATTAATTAATGATTGTGCTAAATTATACAACATTGCTAACTTATGATTATTTTTACGATTAAATTTTCTACCAATTTTTCGATGACGCATACCTGTTCTCCTAAAATAATAATTTTATTAAAAAATTACTAACTTTAAATTATTTATTATTAGGTGGCCAATTCTTTAACTGCATACCTAAAGTTAATCCATAAGAAGATAATATATCCTTGATTTCGGTAAGTGATTTTTTACCAAGATTTGGTGTTTTTAATAATTCAACTTCAGTTTTTTGTACTAGATCACCTATATAACGAATTGATTCTGCCTTTAAACAATTAGCTGATCGAACTGTTAATTCTAAATCTTCAACAGATCTTAATAATATTGGATCAAATTCAGGTTCTTGTTTTTTTACTTCTGGTTGTCGTTGATTATTTAAATCAACAAATGTATCTAATTGTTGTGATAATATTGTTGCAGCATATCTGATTGCTTCTTCCGGATTAATAGTACCATTAGTTTCTATATCCAATACTAATCTATCTAAATCAGTACGTTGTTCTACTCTAGCTGCTTCTACTCTGTAAGCAATACGTTCAATAGGACTGTAACATGCATCTAAAAGTAACTTACCTATAGATCTATTTTCTACTAGTTGATTACAAGCAGGTACATAACCTCTACCCCATTGTATTTTAATTTTCATACTAATAGAAGCATCATTATGTGTTAAATGGCATATGACGTGTTGTTTATTAAAAATATCAACATTGACGTTATGAATAATATCGGCTGCTGTTACTGGTCCTACACCAGATTTATATAAATCTAATACTACACTATCTTTATTATGTATTCTTACCGCTAGATCTTTTAAATTTAAAATAATCTCTACTATATCTTCTTTAACTCCTTCTTTAACGCTATATTCATGTAATACACCATCAATTTCTACTTCTGTAACAGCACAACCTGGTATTGAAGATAGTAATATTCTACGTAGCGCATTACCTAAAGTGTAACCAAAACCTCTTTCTAAAGGTTCTAGAATAACTTGTGAACAAGTAGTATTTATTTGTTTAACACTAACCAATTTTGGTTTTAATAATTCTGTTGTATAAAAGTACATTTTTATATCTCTATTTAGAATAAAGTTCAACAATTAAATGTTCATTAATATCTAGTGGCAAATCCTCACGATTTATATTACGTATAATTTTACCACACATATTTTTAGTATCTATACTAATCCATTTAGGTGATTCATATTGTGATGATAACTCTAATGCAGCTAAAATTCTTGATTGCTGTTTAGCATTATCATTAACAGTAATAATATCATTAATTTTAACTTGATAAGAAGAAATGTTAACAACACGATTATTTACTTTAATTGCTTTATGATTAATTAATTGACGTGCTTCAGCTCTAGTAGAGCTAAATCCAATACGATATATAACATTATCTAATCGATACTCTAACAAAGATAATAAATACTCACCTGTATTTTTTTTGTTACGAGATGCTTTTTTATATAATTTAATAAACTGTTTTTCTAATATACCATAAATACGACGTACCTTTTGTTTTTCTCTTAACTGTATACCATAATCTGACATACGTGATTTTCTAGTTATATGTTGACCAGGTAATTGATTTATTTTACATTTAGAATCAATTGCTCGTATTCCTGATTTTAAAAACAAATCGATTCCCTCACGCCGACTCAATTTTAATTTTGGACCAATAAATTTTGCCATATCTATTCCTATTATGAATTTATTTATACTCTTCTTTTTTTTGGTGCTCTGCAACCATTATGAGGAATTGGAGTAACATCTGTAATATTCGTAATACGAAAACCAGCATTATTTAATGCTCTAATTGCTGATTCTCTACCAGGACCTGGTCCATTTATCATAACCTCTAAATTTTTTATTCCATATTCTTTTACATAATTTGAACAACGCTCAGTTGCTATTTGTGCTGCAAATGGAGTAGATTTTCTTGATCCTCTAAAACCAGATCCACCAGAAGTTGCCCAACCTAAAGTATTACCATATTTATCAGTGATTGTAATTATAGTATTATTAAATGATGCATGTATATGCGCAATACCATCTGTTAATTGTTTTCTTAATTTTTTTTTCTTGTTAATTTTATTAGAAGTAATATTCATTTCATACCTACTTTTAATTAATATTTTTTAACTTCTTACAGGTCTTTGCATTAGTTCTAGTTCGTTGTCCTCTAGTTGGTAAATGATATTTATGGCGTAATCCCCGATAGGTACCTAAATCTATTAAGCGTTTAATATTTAATGTAATTTTACGACGTAAGTCACCTTCAACAGTTAGTGTTGATATAATATCACGTACTTTATTAATATCGCTTTCTGATAATATGCTAACTTTAGCATATGGATTAATTTTAGCTGATATACAGATATTATTTGCAGTATTTTTACCAATACCATATATTGATCTCAAAGCCACACAAATGTGTTTATTTTCTGTGATATTTACACCTGCTATACGTATCATAACTTTTCCTTTTAGTTTTATATAACTTTAACCTTGCCGTTGTTTATGCTTTGGATCATTACATATCACACGTAGTACTCTACTACGTTTGACAATCTTACAATAGCGACAAATTTTTTTTATTGATGAACGAACTTTCATTTTTATAATCTAATTATTTTAAATTTACTCTTTTTATTATAGAATCATATTGATTTGAAATCATAATTGTTTGTATATGTGATATACAATCCATGATTACTATAATTGCAATTAATAAAGATGTTCCTCCAAAATTAAATGGTACTCTTATAATATTATGCATAAATTCTGGTATAAGACATATAACTATAATATATAATGCACCAATTAAAGTTAGTTTGTTGGTTATGTTATTAATATATCTAGCTGTTTTCTCTCCAGGTCTAATACCTGGAATAAAAGCTCCAGATTTTTTTAGATTATCAGCTGTTTCTCTAGAGTTAAATACTAAGTTTGTGTAAAAAAAACAAAAAAATATTATTGCTACTGAATATAATATTATATGTATGTATTGTCCTGGTTGTAAATATATTAAAATTAAATGTAACCAACTATCTGACTTATAACTATTACTAAACCAAGAAATTATCGTAGTAGGAAACAATATTATACTGGAAGCAAATATTGCTGGTATAACTCCAGACATATTAATCTTTAATGGTAAATGTGTACTTTGCGCATTATACATTCTTCTACCATGTTGTCTTCTAGCATAATTCACAATAATTTTTCTTTGTCCACTTTCAATAAATACAACTAAAAAAATTATTATAAAAATAAATATTGTGATCGTTGTAATTAGAATTATATTTAAATTATCTTGTCTAATTTGTTCAATAGTATGGATAATGGTAGTAGGTAAATCAGCTATAATTCCAGTAAATATTATAATTGATATACCATTACCAATACCATTTTCAGTAATTTGTTCACCTATCCACATTAATAATATAGTACCGCATATTAAACTAATTGAAGAAATAAAATAAAATAATATATTTGGATTGATAATTAATCTATTAACTATTGGTATGCTTGGTAGACTAATTGAGATACCTAAAGATTGAAATATAGCTAATATTAGTGTACCATATCTAATATATCTATTAATTTTACGTCTGCCAATTTCACCATCTTTTTTTATTTCTATAAACTTTGGATGTATAAAAGTTAAAAATTGTACGATTATAGATGATGAAATGTATGGCATAATACCTAATGAAAATATTGATGCTCTGCTTAAAGCACCTCCTGAAAACATATTAAGAACTTCAACAATAGTTCCTCTTTGTTGAGTTACTAGTTCTGCAATTGTAGATACATCAATTCCAGGAATTGGTATAAATGATCCCATACGAAAAACAATAAGAGCAACAATAACAAACAGTATTCTAGACTTTAATTCGTACAAACTTTGTTTATTATTATAATTTATTTGTTTTATCATATTAAATTAATTACGTTATAGTACCACCATTCGATTCTATATTATGTTGTGCGTTAGCACTAACCTTTATACCAATTATATGTATTTTTTTTACTACTAAATTTTTCTTATTTAAGATAATTTTAACCTTTTTAGTATTGTTTGTAACTAAATTATATGATTTTAATACTTTAAGATCAATTTTATTTTCTTTAATAAGAGATAATTTATCTAAACTAATTTCTTTGGTATAAATATTCTTTTTTGATATAAACCCAGATTTAGGAATTCTTCTGTTTATTGGAGTTTGACCTCCTTCAAAATTACGACCAATTTTCTTTCCTGAACGAGATTTTTGTCCTTTATGACCTCTACCACTAGTTTTTCCTAATCCAGAACTTATACCTCTACCTAAACGGGTTTTGTGTTTTTTTGATATTTTAGATATATCTAATGAATTTAAATACATTTAATGACTACCATTAATTTTAATCATATAACTTACTAAGTTAATCATTCCTCTTACAGATGGGGTATCAACAATTATCTTAGTATGTCCAATACGTCTTAATCCTAAACTAAGCATAGTTTTTCTGTGTTTTGGTAATATACCTATTGTACTACGTATTTGAGTAATTTTAATATTATTATTCATGTTATGAATTTCTATTATAACTAAATTTTTTTCTTTTACTATAAATAAAATTCGGTGATTTCATATTTTTTAAAGCTTTAATAGTAGCACGTATTACATTAATTGAATTAGTTGATCCATATACTTTAGCAAGTATATTATGTATTCCTGCTACTTCTAAAACAGCACGCATAGCACCACCAGCTATAATACCAGTACCAGCATTAGCTGGTTTCATAAATATTAATGAACTGGTATGTTTAGTTTTTAACGTGTATTGTATAGTTTTATTATGTAATTCTATTTTGATCATATTACGACGTGCTTTTTCTATTGATTTTTGAATAGCTAATGGTACTTCTTTTGCCTTACCATATCCATAACCAACTTTTCCATTTCCATCACCAACTACTGTAAGAGCAGTAAAACTAAATATTCTACCCCCTTTAACTGTTTTAGAAACTCTATTAATTGCAACTAATTTTTCCCGTAACTCATTTAATTGTTTATCTACATACATATTATATTCCTACTAAAATATTAATCCGTTTTTACGAGCAGCTTCAGCTAATTCTTTAATTCTACCATGATATTTAAATCCAGAACGATCAAATGATACTTTTTTTATACCATTTTGATTAGCACGGTAAGCAATTATTGTTCCGATAACTGCCGCAGATTGTTTATTACCAGAATAGTTAATTTTGACTTTTATACTTTTTTCTAAGGTAGAAGCACTTACTATTATTTTATTAGTATGATCAATAATTTGCGCATATATATGTTTAGAACTACGATAAACTACTAAACGAGTAGCTTGTAATCTTTTTAAGATATATCTAGTTTTTTTTGATCTTTTTATACGAGCTAATTTTTTTTTCATAACTACTTATTCTTTTTAATTTCCTTAATTTTAATAACTTCATTCAAATAACGAATACCTTTACCTTTATAAGGTTCTACTTTGCGATAAGATTTTATATTAGCAGCTATTTGACCTACTAATTGTTTATCATAACCAATAATTGTAATTTCTGTATTATTAATACACTTTAATGTAATATTTTTTGGAAATTTATAATTTACTGTATGTGAAAATCCTAAAAATAGTATTAACGTATTATTTGTATAATCAATCTGAGCTTTATAACCTATACCAATTAGTTGAAGTGTCTTACTAAAACCAACAGTAATTCCAATTATAATATTATTTATTATTGATCTAGTAGTACCAGCGATTGCCCAACTTTTTTTATTATTTACTAATGGATTTACTAATAAACTATTCTTATTTAGTATTATAGTTACCTTATTACTAAATAAATAACTGTTAGTAACATTATTACCAATAATAGTAATAATATTATTATTTATTGATACATGTACATTATTAGGTATTATAATTAATTTTTTAGCAATACGTGACATAATCAATACACCTTTAAACATTTAAAATACATAACAAATAATTTCTCCACCTAACTTTAAATTTCGTGCCTGACGGTCAGTCATAATTCCCTTAGATGTAGAAATAATAGCAATTCCCATACCAGATACTACTTTAGGTATATCACGTACTTTTTTATATATTCTTAAGCTAGGTTTACTAATACGTTTAATACATTCGATAACTGGTAAGTTATTGAAATATTTTAATTCTATTTGAATAATTTTTTTATTTTTAATTGTTATAATATTAAAATTATTAATGTAACCTTCACTTTTTAATAAATTAACAATATTTTTTTTTATATTTGAAGAAGGCACATTTATATAACGTTTTTTATTTTGTTGTCCATTACGTATACGTACTATCATATCTGAAATAGGATCATGCATACTCATTATTATTACTCTTAATTTAATTATTTAATAATTTACCAACTAGATTTTCTTAAACCTGGAATTTCACCTCTTATTGCCATTTCACGTAACCTAATTCTACTTAAACCAAATTTTCTTATAAAAGCATGTGGTCTACCAGTTTGCTTACAACGATTACGTAATCTAGATAAACTAGAATCCCTAGGTAATCTTTGTAATTTTATTACCGCATTCCAACGTTCTGAATAAGAATATTTATTACTTAATATTATTTTTTTTAATTTTTCACGCTTTTTAAAAAACTTAGCAACCAGTATTTCTCTTTTTCGTTCTCTGGCTTGTACTGATTTTTTAGTCATTATAATATTAATCCCCTTTAGTAAATGGAAAACCTAAATATAATAATAGTTTATAACTATTTTGATCTGATTTAGTATTAGTTGTGATAGAAATATCTAATCCTCTTATCTGATCAATTTTATTATAGTCTATTTCAGGAAATATAATTTGTTCTTTTATACCTATATTATAATTACCCATACCATCAAATGATTTAATTGATAATCCACGAAAATCTCTAATACGAGGTATAGCAATATAAAGTAATCTTTCTATAAAATCCCACATTCTATATTTTCTTAAAGTTACCTTACATCCTATAGGATAACCTATACGTAACTTGAAGTTAGAAATTGATTTTTTAGCTTTTGTAATTACTGGTTTTTGGCCAGAAATTAAAGTTAAATCAGAGACAGCATTATTTAATATTTTTTTATCACTTATTGATTTACCTACTCCCATATTAATAGTTATCTTATCTATTTTTGGTACTTGCATTATAGATTTATAATTTAATTCATTCAATAAATCATAAGAAATTTTATTTTTGTAAAGTTTATATAAATTTGACATATAAATTATCCATTATCAATGATAGAATTATCAGATTTGAAAATTCTAATTTTTTTACCATTTGTAAGTTTAAATTTAACATAGTCAGGTTTATTTGTTGTGCTATTAAAAATAGCTAAATTAGAAATATTGATCGGTGATTCTTTTTTTATTAATCCACCTACCTGATTAACATTAGGTATTGGTTTTTGGTGTTTAGTAATAATATTAATATTTTCTACTATTGCTCTATTTTTTTTTAAAATTTTTTTTACTATTCCTAATTTTCCTTTATCCTTACCAGCAATTACTATTACTTTATCACCATAACGTATTTTTTTAGCCATATATTTACCTTATTTATATTACTTCTGGAGCCAAAGATATAATTTTCATGAATTTTTCTATTTTTAATTCTCTCGTAATAGGACCAAAAATTCTAGTACCAATTGGTTGTTCATTATCATTTAATAATACACAAGAATTACTATCGAATCTTATTAACGAACCATCTGGTCTATGTATTCCTTTTTTTGTACGAACTATTACAGCTTTTAGCACTTCTCCTTTTTTAACTTTACTTCTTGGAATAGCTTCTTTCACAGCTATTTTAATAATATTGCCTATATTAGCATAACGTTTTCGTGACCCGCCTAGTACTTTTATACACATAACTAAACGTGCTCCAGAATTATCAGCTACTGATAGTAATGTTCGTTCTTGAATCATATTTAAATACCAATCTTATAAAATTACTAACTATTATTTTTTTATTATTTTCCAAGATTTTGTTTTAGAAATAGGTCTACATTCTATTATATATACTTTATCACCAATATTACTATTATAAATATCGTGTGCGTGTAGTTTAGTGGTACGTTTTATAAATTTACCATATTTATTATGTTTTGTAATACGATTAACTGCTACCGTAACCGTTTTATTCATTCTATTACTAACTATGTAACCACATAAAACTTTAGCTTTTTTAATCATGACATTAACTAATATCTTTTTTTATTGAAATAATTGTTTTAATTCTGGCAATATCTCTACGATTTTTCTTAATTATATGTACTTGCTTTAATTTATTATTATAGAATTGAATTCTAATATTAAATCTAGTTAATAGCAATTCATTTAATTCTTTGTATAATTTATCTAAATCATTATTTTTTAAATTTTTTTTAATAATCATATTTTATTTTTATTTATAAAAATAGTTTTAATTGGTAATTTTGTTGTTGCTGCTTTAAAAGCTTCCTTAGCAGTTTCTTCTGTAACACCAGAAATTTCATAAATAATTCTTCCTGGTTTTACTAAAGCAACCCAATATTCAACATTACCTTTACCTTTACCCATACGTACTTCCAATGGCTTTCTAGTTATTGGTTTATCTGGAAATATTCTTATCCAAATTTTACCTTGTCTTTTCATAACTTTAGTAATAGCTCTTCTAGCTGATTCTATCTGTTTAGCTGTTATACGTCCATGATTAATTGATTTCATACCAAAATAACCAAAATTAACATTTGAATTTAAAGTAAGGCCTCTATTACGACCCTTATGCATTTTTTTAAACTTAGTTTTTTTTGGTTGTAACATACAATAATAACTTTTTTAAAAATTAGTATAATTTAAAGTAAATAATAATTATTTTTTAACTATTTTATTTAAAATTTCACCTTTAAAGATCCATACTTTTACACCAATAATACCATAATTAGTGTATGCTTTGGAAGCAGCATAATCAATATCTGCTCTTAAAGTATGTAATGGTATACGACCTTCTTTGTACCATTCAGTACGTGCTATTTCAGTTCCACCTAATCTACCACTAATTTCTATTTTTATTCCTTTAGCTCCTAATTTCATAGCGTTTTGTATAGATCTTTTAATCACTTTACGAAACATAACTCTTCGTTCTAATTGTAAGGAAATATTTTTTGCTACTAATATAGAATTTAGTTCAGGTATACGAATTTCAGTAATATTAATTTGTGTTGGTACTTTGGTAATAACTGACAACGATTTACGAATATTTTCAATATCTTCTCCATTTTTACCTATTATTAATCCTGGTCTAGCTGCATGTATATTAATTCTAATACTTTTAGTTGGCCTTTCTATTATTATATGAGAGATTAAAGCTCTTGATAATTTTCTGTATATAAATTGTCTAACTTTAAAATCATTGTCTATGTTTTTAGCAAAATCTTTCTTGTTAGCATACCAGGTAGAATTCCATAATTTTATAAAACCTAACCTAATAATATTAGGATTAACTTTTTGCCCCATTACTTCTCCTAGAATCAATACTTAACAAAGTAATCTTAATATGACTAGTTCTTTTCTTTATATAGTCAACTTTACCTTTAGCACGTGGCATAATACGTTTTATTGTTGGTCCAGATGTAACTAATATTTGTTGTATAATTATATTATCTTTATTAAAATTACGGTACTCAGCATTAGCAATAGCAGATAATAAGGTCTTTTTTATTAATTTAGCTGATTTTTTATTAGTAAAAGTTAATATATTTAAAGCATTAACAATTTTTTTATTTTTTATTAAATTTGCTACTAGACGTAATTTTTGAGAAGACGATCTAGCGTAAAGATATTTAGCAGAAACTATATTCATTAATATTTATCTCTTTTTTAATTTTTTGTCAGCAATAGTGTGTCCTCTATATGTTCTTGTTGGAACAAACTCTCCTAATTTATGTCCTACCATATCATCAATAATAAAAATTGGTATATGTTGTTTACCATTATGTACTGATATAGTTAAACCAATCATGTTAGGAAATATAGTTGATCTACGAGACCAGGTACGAATTGGTGTCTTATCATTATTTTGTACTGCTTTTTCTACTTTTTTTAATAAATGAAAATCTATAAATGGTCCTTTTTTTAAAGAACGAGGCATAACAATTATTTCCTATAAACATTAATTATTACAATTATTATTTATGATAAACTTACTAGTCCTTTTGTTATTACGAGTTTTCTTTCCTTTTGTTGGTTTACCCCAAGGAGAAACCGGATGTTTACCAAAATTACGACCTTCACCACCTCCATGAGGATGATCAATTGGATTCATTGCAGTTCCTCTTACTGTAGGTCTAATATTTCTCCAACGATTAGCTCCAGCTTTTCCTAAAGATCTTAACATATGCTCCTCATTACTTACTACCCCTAAAGTAGCACGACAATTATAATTTATTATTCTTAATTGTCCAGATTTTAATCTTAAAATTACATTATTTTTACTAAAAGACATAATTTGAGCATAAGAACCAGCTGATCTTGCTATCTGTCCACCTTTATTTAATTTCATTTCTATATTATGAACAACAGATCCAATTGGAATGTTACGCATTGGTAAAGTATTACCAATTCTAATTGGTACATAATTACCAGATTCTATTAAATCACCAACTCTAATATTCTTTGGACATAAAATATAACGATATTCACCATCATTATATAGTACTAGTGCGATATTCGCAGATCTATTTGGATCATATTCAATACGTTTAACTCTAGCTATTATATTATCTTTATTTCTTTTAAAATCAATAACACGATATTTTTTTTTATGTCCACCTCCAATGTGTCGAACAGTAATACGTCCAACATTATTACGACCACCAGAATTGCTAATACTTTTAGTTAATTTACTAAAAGATTTTCCTTTGTATAGAAAATAATTAACTAATTTATTAGCATGGCGTCTACCTGGAGATGTAGGATTTAATTTTACTATTACCATTTTATCCTCTAGATTTATTAATAGTATTTATAATACTAATATTTTTATTTGTATTGCTTAATGTAATATAAGATTTTTTCCAATTATTACGATAATTAATACTATTATTTTTAAGTTTTCTTGATTTTCCTTTAACTATTAGAGTACGTATCTTTATTACTTTAACATTAAATAACTTAGATATAGTATTTTTTATTTCTAATTTGTTAGCATTTATAGATACTACAAATACTATAGTGTTATTCTTTTCGGAAACAATAGAAGATTTTTCTGATGAATATGGGTTACGTAATAATTGAAATAATCTAGTTTTATTTATCATACATATTTCTCTTCAATTTTTCTTATTGCATCAATAGTAATAATAACATTATCAGCTTTTATTAAAGAAATTGGATTAATGCGTAAAACATCTATTACATCTACTTTATTTAAATTATTTGATGACAATATTAAATTTCTATCTAATTTATTTACTACAATTAGTATCTTACCAAAACATATAGAATTTAATTTTTTAGATAAATCTTTAGTTTTAAAACTACTAACAATAAAATTTTTAAGAATTATTAACCTTTTTTTTCTTAGTAATTCAGATAATATACTTTTAATTGCTCCTTTATACATTTTTTTATTAATTTTAACAATGTTTGAATTATTTGATTTAGTAGCAAAGCAAACCCCACCAGAACGCCATATTGGACTTCTTATACTACCAGCTCTAGCTCTTCCAGTACCTTTTTGGCGCCATGGTTTTCTTCCAGATCCAGAAACATCAGATCTATTCTTTTGTGCCTTTGTGCCTTTGTGAATATTGTGTAGATAATATAATAAAGATTGATTTATAAGATCTAAATTAAACTTATAATTAAAAATACAATCTAGAACATTAGTATATTCTTCTGTGTCATTTAGTATTACTTTCATGTAAAGTTTCTCTTTTACATTTATTATGTGTGCTTAATTTTAATAGATGGTTTTATTATCACCTGACTACCACTGTAACCTGGTATAGAACCTTTAACTAATAATATTTTATTAACATTATCAATACCCATTATTAACATATTTTGAATAGTAACTTTTTGATTACCAAGATGACCAGCCATTTTTTTTCCTTTAAATACTCTACCCGGAGTTTGATTTTGTCCTATCGATCCAGGAGCTCGATGAGATAAAGAATTACCATGAGAACTATCTTGGGTACTAAAATTCCAACGTTTTATAGTACCAGAAAAACCCTTACCTTTAGATATACTAGTTATATCAACTTTTTTAATACTATTAAATATATTAAGTTTAACCGCCTGACCAATGAATAAATTTTTAATAATAGTATTGTCTTTTAGTTTAAATTCATGTAATTTATAACCTTTTTTTATACCAGCTTTAATATAAATTCCGGTTTGTGGTTTGTTTAATTTATTTTTTTTATTACATTCAGTAGTAACTTGAACTGCATCATATCCATCTATTTCTTTGTTTTTAATTTGTGTTATGTAATTATCCTTGATCATGATTATCGTTACAGGTATAGATAAGCCATCATTATTAAATATACGGGTCATACCAACTTTATATCCTAATAATCCAATCATTAGTTTGTAACCTCTAATAATTTAATAAAATATCAAAAAAAAGAGATAGACTATTATCCTAAACTAATTTGAACATCTACCCCAGCAGCTAAATTTAGTTTCATAAGAGCATCTACAGTTTTTTCAGTAGGTTCAACAATATCTATTAATCTTTTATGAGTTCTAATTTCGTATTGATCACGAGCATCCTTGTCAACATGAGGTGAAATTAATATTGTAAAACGTTCTTTATTTGTTGGTAATGGAATTGGTCCTCTTACTTGTGCTCCAGTACGTTTAGCTGTTTCAACTATTTCTGTAGTGGATTGGTCAATTAATTTATGATCAAATGCCTTAAGTTTAATTCTAATTCTTTGATTATTCATGGTAAATCTTGTTACGTTAATAAACACTACCTGTTTATTATAAATAATACACAAATTTAATATAAAATTTTAAAAATAAGAATAATAAAATTTATTCTATATAATAATAAATATTTAATTGTATAATAATAATTATATTGCTGATTGTAAAGAGTTTTATTTATAATTAATTATAATTTATCTGAATTAGGTTATCTTAAAATATTAAGATTAATTAAATTTATTAAAAAATTATTAGTTATATATTATGCAATTATTACATTGGAGAACTTATGGTAAGGGTAATATTAATATAATACTGATACATGGTTGGGGTATAAGTTCAAAAATTTGGTTAAGTTTAGTAAAAAAATTAAAAAAAGATTTTTGTGTACACTTGCTTGATTTACCTGGATATGGTTATAGTAAGGAAATAGATTTAGATACGTTAGATAAACTAGTAAATGTAATTGTAAATGATATTAATGTTACTAACACAATATTAGTAGGTTGGTCATTAGGTGGATTAATAGCAACTAAAATGGTTTTGTTATATCCAAAAAATTTTATTGGATTAGTATTAATATCTTTTTCTCCATACTTCTGCGCAGATTATAATTGGCCTGGTATTGATACCATAACATTAATTAATTTTTTTAAAGAATTAAACAATAATTATATTAAAATAATGTCAAGATTTATTTATTTACAGAATATTAATATTAGAACAACAAGAAAAGAAATAGTTAATTTAAAAAATATTTTTCTTAGTAAGAATAAAATACCTTCTATAAGAACATTAAAATTTGGTTTAAAGTTATTAAAAAATACTGATTTGAGAAAATTAATAGATGACATTAACATACCACACATTAACGTGTATGGTAAATTAGATAGTATAGTATCATACAAAATAGCATCTTTTAATAAAAATAAAAAAAATATTAATTTTATACTAAAAAATTCAGCCCATATGCCATTTATTTCAGAAAGCAATAATTTTTACAATATCTTATATAATTTTATAAAAGGTTTAGATAGAAATTAAAAATTAAATTTTAGGCCCGGCTTTAGCTATAATTTTACCTAAATTAGTATCTAAAAACCTATTAAAATTTTTTTTTAATAATCTTGCTAATATTTTTGCTTTATATATCCATATTTTTTTATCTTTATAATAATTACGTGGATCTAATAAATTAGAATCTAATCCATTTAAAAATTTAGGAATTGATAAGTTAAATATTGGTATAGTACTTGATAATCTTTTATTAATATTAAAATTTAATATATTATTTATTATAATTTTAGTTTTTCTAATAGATATACGATTATTATAATAATCCCATCCAGTATTGACTAAAAATACATTAATTTTATTTTTTAATAAACGATTAATTAACAATTCAGTATAAATAATTGGATGCAGTGGTAAAAATGGTTCAGCAAAGCAAGCTGAAAATGTTGGAGTTGGTTTAAATATATTTAATTCTGTATTTGATAATTTCGTAGTAAAACCTGATAAAAAATAATATAAAGATTGTTTTAATGATAAAATTGACACTAATGGTAATACTCTAAAATAATCAGCAGTTAAAAATATTATATTCCTAACATTACTCATAAATAATTTAGGTTTATTTTTTCTAATATAATTAATTGGAAAAGATACCCTAGTATTTTCTGTATTTCTATCGCTAGAAAAATCTACAAAACCATTATCTAAAACTACTACATTTTCTAACATAGAATTATTTTTTATGGCAGAAAATATTTCTGAATTATTAATACTTGTTAAATTAATAGTCTTAGCATAGCATCCTGCTTCAAAATTAAATACATAACCGTTATTATTCCAACCGTGTTCATCATCTCCTATTAAATAATAATTTTTTACATTAGATAATGTAGTTTTTCCAGTACCTGATAAACCAAAAAATAAATTAACATCATTATTTTTACTCATATTAGCTGCACAATGCATTGGTAAAATATTATTAGATGGTAAAAAGTAATTCATAATTAGGAATATTCCTTTTTTTATCTCTCCGTTATATAAAGTTCCACCTATAATTTGTATGTTTTCGGTAAAGTTAAAAGCAATAAATATTTCTGAATTTAAGTTATACTTATTCCATGTTTTATTTTTACATCTAGCACCATTTAATATGATAAAATCTGGTTTGAATCCTTCCAAGTCTTGTTTACTTGGTATGACAAACATATTTTTTATAAAATGTATTTGCCAAGGTATTTCTGTAATAAATCTAATTCTTAGTCTATTATGTATATCAGTACCACAAAAAAAATCAATAACAAATATCTTTTTGTGATTAAGTTGATTAACAACTAATTTTTTTAGAAAAACCCAAGTTTTGGTATCTATTGATTTATTACTTTTATTCATCCACCAAATTCTATTTTTAGTATTATCATCATATACTATATATTTATCTAATGGTGATCTACCTGTAAATGGAACTGTATTTATTGAAATAGCACCGTAGTTAGTAACTATTACTTTTTTTAAATTAGATAAGTTTAAATTTTGTTCCTCTTTAATAAGTATGGAAAAACTAGAATTATATAGTATTTTCTTAATTTTTTTTATACCATATTGTTTTATTTCTTTTTTTAAATTATTAATATTCATTACATGAACTTACTAGTTCACTAAAATAAAAACTAGATATAAATTTTAAGTTAATATAAAAAATTAAATATATTTGTAATTAAATTTAATAATTTTTATAAAAAAATATAATAATATAATAATTTAACACAAATAAATTTATCACAAAAGATAGTTTAATATACATTAATACTTATGATAAGTAAAAAAAGAAATATATTTTTAATTGGACCAATGTTTTCTGGCAAAACTACTATTGGTTTTTGTCTATCTAAAAAATTAAACATGTCATTTTTTGACTCTGATTATGAAATACAAAATTTTACTAAAACTAGTATAAATAAAATTTTTAATATTGGAGAAAACGTATTTAGAAAAATTGAAATAGATATTATATTAAATTTAATAAATAAGAATAACATATTATTATCTACTGGTGGAGGTTCTATAAAATCAAAGGTATTATTAAAGTACTTACCATTGTATGGGAAAGTAATTTATCTAAAAACTAGTATTAAATCACAATTATCAAGAATGAATCATTGTATTAATAGACCATTGTTAAAATTAAATCATCCTAAAGTTATGCTAGAATATTTATCAGATAAACGTAATCATTTATACGAGTCAATTTGTGATTTTATAATTAATACAGATAAAAAGAATATTAATGATATTACTAATAATATTGTGAAATTAATTAATTTATGAAAATATTATTAAAATATAATTCATGCAGTGTTTTAATATCACATAATTTATTTAATGAATCATTTTGTAATTTTAACATTTTAAAAAATAAAAGAATATTAATTATAACAAATAAATTAATTGCATCATTATATTTAAAAAAATTAAAAAAATTATTTTGTAATATTGTTACTTACTTAGAATATATTATTATTCCTGATGGTGAGCAATATAAAACTATGACAACAGTAAATAGCATTATTTCGGTACTTTTAAAAAAAAATTATGATAATAATACTATCATTATTTCTTTTGGGGGGGGTGTGATAAGTGATATATCAGGTTTTATTGCTTCTATTTATAAAAGAGGTATTGATATTATTCATATTCCTACCACTTTACTATCTCAAATAGATGCTTCTATAGGAAATAAAACTTCTATAAATCATAAGTACGGCAAAAATATGATTGGTACATTTTATGAACCTAAATTAGTAGTAATTGGATTAAATTTTTTAAATACGTTATCAGAAAAAGAAATGTATTCTGGATTATCAGAAGTTATTAAATATAGTATAATAATGGATAAAAATTTTTTCTTTTGGATAGAAAAAAACTTAAAAAATTTAATTTTAAAAAAATTAAAATTCTTATATAAATGTGTTGTTACTTGTTGTAAATTAAAAGCAAGTATAGTAAATAAAAATACAATTAACAATATACCAAGAGTATTATTAAATTTTGGACATACCTTTGGTCACGCAATTGAAAAATACGTTAATTATAATGATTGGTCTCATGGTTCAGCAGTTGCTGTTGGTATGATTATAGCTACTTATATTTCCTTAAATCTTAATATTATTAAAATTAAACATGCTAAATTAATTAGATCACTAATTATAAAAGCTAAGTTACCTATATTTGGTCCAGAAAATATGAGTATCAATGATTATATTAATATTATAAAAAATGATAAGAAAAATAATATAAATAGTATTAACTTAATACTTCCAGTTAGTATTGGAATAGCAAAAATATTTTATAATGTAGATAAAAAGATAATAGCTAAATCTATTTTAGATAGTGAACAAGATTTACTTTCAAAGTTATAAATAAAATGAAAAAAATATTAATTTCTGCATCTATTATTTCTGCTAATTTTGCTTTTCTTGGTCAAGACATAGAAAATTTAATACAGGCAGGAGTAGATTTAATACATTTTGACGTTATGGATAATCATTACGTACCAAATCTAACTATTGGACCATTAGTATTAAAATCATTAAGAAACTACGGTATTACTATTCCGATTGATGTCCATTTAATGGTTAATCCGATAGAACCACTAATATTAGATTTTGTTAATGCTGGAGCTAATTATATATCTTTTCATGTAGAAGCAACTAATCATATAGATAAACTATTACAAACTATTAGAGGTTACGGATGTAAAGCTGGGTTAGCATTTAATCCAGCTACACCATTATCATTTTTAGAATATGTTATGGATAAGATAGATTTAGTATTAATTATGTCAGTTAATCCAGGATTCAGTAATCAATTATTTATACCATCTATATTAAGCAAAATAAGTAAATTAAATAATATTATAACAAATAATAATTTAAATATTGATATTGCTGTTGATGGTGGTATTAAATTAGAAAATGTAGGGATAATTTCTAAAATGGGGGCAAATATTTTTATTATTGGATCAGAAATATTTAATAGCAGTAATTATTCTTTAACTATAAAAAATATTAAATCAAAAATACTAGACAATAACATATAACATATTTATGGTAATATTATTTTAATTAACTAAATTTTAATATTAAGCTATAAAATTATGTCAACTAAAAATATAGTTTTTAGCGCTATACAGCCATCAAATAATTTAACAATTGGTAATTATATTGGCGCAATTAAACAATGGATAAATATACAAGATAGTTATAAATGTATTTACTGTATAGCTGATTTACATGCAATTACTAGTAATAATTATAGTAATTTAAAAGTATTATCACTAAATACATTAGCGTTATACTTAGCCTGTGGTGTTAGTCCTGATATAAATATTATTTGTTTACAATCAGAAATAGTTGAGCATAGTCAATTACACTGGATACTTAGTTGTTACATTAATTGGAATACATTAAAGTATATGACACAATTTAAAAATAGTTATATGAAATATAACTATTTATCAAATAAAATTACAGTTGGATTATTTACTTATCCAATATTAATGGCGTCAGATATATTATTATATCAAACTAATTATGTACCGGTAGGTTATGATCAAAAACAACACTTAGAATTTAGTAGAAAAGTAGCAAGGAATTTTAATAAAAAATATGGTAATATTTTTACTATACCACAACCAATTATAGCAAAAATAGGAAAAATAACATCTTTACTTAATCCTATGAGAAAAATGTCTAAATCGGATAGTAATAATAATAATTATATTTCCTTACTTGATGAACCAGAATTAGTTATAAAAAAAATTAATAACGCTATTACTGATTCTGATAATCCACCAATTATAAAATACGATTTAAAAAATAAACCAGGTATTTCTAATTTATTAAATATATTGTCTGTGCTAACTAATACAAGCATAATAAATTTAGAAAATGATCTTAATAATATTAATTATACTCAACTTAAAAAAATAGTAGCTAGTGAAATTAATAATATTTTATTTAAGATACAAAAGAAGTATTATTCTATAAGAAATAAAGAAAAATATTTAAATAATATATTAATTAGTGGTAATAAAAAAGCTAAAACTATAGCTAGAAATACTTTAAATAGGGTATATAAAGTAATCAATATAAAATAATTAATAATGCTATGAAAATACTATTGATAGATAATTATGACTCATTTAATTGGAACACATATCATTATATTAAAATGATTGGTATTAGTGATGTTATAATGTATAAACATGATATAATAAATATTAATGATATTAATAATATTAATCCGGATAAGATAATAATTCTTCCTGGTCCAGGATCACCTAATGCATTAAATATATCCTCAAAGATAATAGAGTATTTTTCTAGTACTATACCTATATTAGGTATATGTTTAGGTCACCAAATAATAGGTAAAGTATTTGGAGCAAAAATTACAAAATCAAATTTAATTATGCACGGTAAGCAATCTAAAATTATTCATAATAAAAAAAATATATTTTGTAATATAAATAATCCATTTAAAGCAGCAAGATATAACTCATTAACTATCTCTACAGAAAATTTACCAAACTGTTTATTAATTAATGCTTGGAGTATATATAATAATAATAAAGAGATTATGGCTATTAAACATTGTAGTTTACCATTATATGGAATACAATTTCATCCAGAGAGTATTATTAGTGAATATGGAATAAAAATATTATACAACTTTATTTATTATAAATAATAAATAAACTGTATCGAACAAATACTAGTTATTAGCTAGTAGTTTAACTATAAATATGTTATACTTACTAAGTAAGTTAAATTATTCTAGTTAATATAATTAAAAAATATAATTAATTTTATATTAACTATTAAAACTAAGAGGTTAATTGTGTTTATGGTTACTATAAATCAATTAGTACGTAAAGCAAGATCTATAAAAAGTATAAAGAATAATGTTCCAGCTTTAAGTCAATGTCCACAAAAAAGGGGAATATGTACTCGTGTTTACACTACAACTCCGAAAAAACCTAATTCTGCTTTACGAAAAGTATGTCGAGTAAAACTAACTAATGGTTTTGAAGTTACCTCATATATAGGTGGAGAAGGACATAATTTACAAGAGCATTCAGTTGTTCTTATTAGAGGAGGTAGAGTAAAAGATTTACCAGGAGTAAGATATCATACTGTAAGAGGAGCATTAGATTTTTCAGGAGTTAAAAACCGTAAGAATGGTAGATCAAAATATGGTACTAAAAAAAATTAATTGTTAATTTATTTAATATATAAAATTTTAATATAATTTATTTTATAATAGGAAGTTAAATGTCTAGAAGACGTTCAAATGATAAACGCGTTATTTCACCAGATTATAAATTTAATTCTCTGATTTTAGCAAAATTTATTAATACTATTATGAAGAATGGTAAAAAGTCAATTGCGGAAAAAATACTGTATGGTGCTTTGAATATATTGGAACAGAAGGTTAATAAAAAACCGATAGAAATATTAGAATTAGCATTATCCAATGTACGACCAGTTGTAGAAATAAAATCTAGACGAGTTGGTGGGTCTACTTATCAGATTCCAGTAGAAGTTAATACAAATAGAAGAAATACATTAGCAATACGTTGGATAGTTCTATCTGCCCGTAAACGTAAAGATAAGTCTATGATTATTCGTTTAGCTAATGAATTATTTGATGCTATTAATAGTAAAGGATTAGCAATAAAAAAACGAGAGGATACTCATCGTATGGCAGAAGCAAATAAAGCTTTTGCTCATTATAGATGGTAATATATTTTACTATTTTAGAAGAGGAATTCATATGAGTCGTGTTACACCTATTACTAGATATCGTAATATTGGTATAAGTGCACATATTGATGCAGGAAAAACTACTACTACTGAAAGAATTTTATTTTATACTGGAGTAAATCATAAAATTGGAGAAGTTCATCATGGTGATGCTACTATGGATTGGATGATACAAGAACAAGAACGGGGAATAACAATTACTTCAGCAGCAACAACTTGTTTTTGGTCTGGTATATATAATCAATTTGATGTACATAGAATTAATATTATTGATACTCCAGGACACGTAGATTTTACAGTAGAAGTAGAACGATCAATGAGAATATTAGATGGTGCTGTTATGATTTACTGTGCTGTTGGTGGGGTACAACCACAATCAGAAACAGTATGGAAACAAGTTAATAAATATAAGGTACCTAGGATCGCATTCATAAATAAAATGGATCGTATTGGAGCAGATTATTTAAAAGTAATAGAACAATTAAAAAATAAACTAAATGCTAATCCTGTACCAATACAGTTAGCTATTGGAAAAGAAGATAATTTTATTGGAGTAATAGATCTAATAAAAATGAAAGCAATTATTTGGAATGATAAAGATTATGGAATTAAATACAATATTACGGATATACCTAAAGAATTATTTGAGTTATCACATTCATTTCATTTAAAATTACTAGAATCTGCAGCAGAAAGCTCAGAAAAGTTAATGGATAAGTATCTATCATATGGTCATCTTAATGAAGATGAAATTAAGAAAGCATTACGTTGTAGATCATTAAATAATGAAATTACTATAGTAACTTGTGGTTCTGCTTTTAAAAATAAAGGTGTTCAAACCATGTTAGATGCGATAATCGATTACTTACCATCTCCAAATGATATCAATAGTATTAGCGGAGTGCTTATGGATAAAAAAACTAATACATTTCGTCTTCCAAAAGATAGCGAACCATTTTCTGCATTAGCTTTTAAGATAGCTAATGATCAATTTGTAGGTAATTTAACATTTTTTAGAGTTTATTCTGGAATTATAAAATCTGGTCAAATATTATTTAATTCTACAAAAAATAAACAAGAAAGACTTGGTAGAATTGTACAAATGCATGCTAATAAGAGAGATGAAATTAAAGAAGTTAGAGCTGGTGATATTGCTGCAGCAATAGGATTAAAAAATATTTCTACAGGAGATACACTATGTAATCCTGATCATCCAATAATTTTAGAAAATATAGAATTTCCTGAACCGGTCATATCTTTATCATTAGAACCAAAAACTAAGATTGACCAAGAAAAGATGAGTTTTGCTTTAATTCGCCTTACGCAAGAAGATCCATCTTTTAAGTTTTGTATTAATCGTGAATCTGGTCAAACTATTATTTCTGGTATGGGTGAATTACATTTAGAAATTTTAGTTGATCGTATGTATCGTGAATTTGATGTACATGCTAATATTGGTAAACCACAGGTCTCATATAGAGAAACTATAAAAAAAATAGTCAAACAAGAAGGTAAGTTTATTCGCCAATCTGGTGGTAGAGGTCAATTTGGTCATGTTTGGTTACGTATTGAACCAATTAAATCAAAAGAAAAAAATTATGAATTTGTAAATGAGATAGTTGGTGGAGTTATTCCGAAAGAATATATTCCAGCGATAGATAAAGGTGTCCGTGAACAAATGAGTATTGGTATTCTTGCTGGTTATCCAATTGTTAATATTAAAGTAACTGTTTTTGATGGATCATATCATGAAGTTGATTCATCAGAAATAGCATTTAAGATAGCTAGTGCTATAGCTTTTAAAGAAGCTTTTATGAAAGCACAACCAGTTTTACTTGAACCAATTATGAATATAGAAGTTATTACGCCAGAAAATTACATGGGTGATATTATTGGTGATTTGAATAGACGTAGAGGAGTTATTAGTAGTATAAATGATTTAAATAGTAATAAAGTTGTATATGCTGAGGTGCCGCTTGCAGAAATGTTTGGTTATGCTACATCTTTACGTTCACAAACACAAGGTAGAGCATCATATTCTATGGAATTTTTTAAATATCAAGAAACACCAAATAAAATTACTAAAACCATAATAGAAAATCGAAATAAGTAGATATGTATTTATTTATTAGTTAAATTATATTTTAATAACTTTAATTTAAGGAATTAGTCGTGTCTAAAGAAAAATTTTATCGTAACAAACCACATATTAATGTTGGTACAATAGGCCATGTAGATCATGGTAAAACCACTTTAACATCTGCTATAACTACTGTGTTGTCTAAAATATATGGTGGTACAGCTCGTGCTTTTGAACAAATTGATAATGCTCCAGAAGAAAAAGCAAGAGGTATCACTATTAATACTTCTCATGTAGAATATGATACAAGAATTAGACATTATGCTCATGTTGACTGTCCTGGTCATGCTGATTATGTAAAGAATATGATTACTGGAGCAGCTCAGATGGATGGAGCTATTTTAGTAGTCGCAGCTACAGACGGTCCTATGCCACAGACAAGAGAACATATTTTATTAAGTAGACAAGTAGGAGTACCTTATATAGTTGTGTTTATGAATAAATGTGATATGGTAGAAGATAAAGAATTATTAGAATTAGTAGAAATGGAAGTTAGAGAATTACTATCACAGTATGATTTTCCTGGTGATAATACTCCAATTATTAGAGGTTCTGCTTTAAAAGCATTAGAAGGTGATAGTGCATGGACAAATAAAATTTTAGAATTAGCTGATATTTTAGATAATTATATTCCTCAACCTAAACGAGCTATAGATCAACCGTTTCTATTACCTATAGAAGATGTATTTTCAATTTCTGGTAGAGGTACAGTAGTAACTGGACGTGTAGAACAAGGAATAATTAAAATTGGTGAGGAAATTGAAATAGTTGGTATTAAAAATACTATTAGTACGGTGTGTACTGGAGTTGAGATGTTTCGTAAATTATTAGACGAAGGACGTGCAGGAGAAAATATAGGAGTATTATTAAGAGGTACTAAACGGGAAGAAGTAGAAAGAGGACAAGTATTAGCAAAACCAGGATCTATTAAACCTTATACTAAATTTGAAGCAGAAGTGTATATATTAAATAAAAATGAAGGTGGAAGACACACTCCATTTTTTCATGGTTATAAACCTCAGTTCTACTTTAGAACTACCGATGTTACTGGAAGTATTGAATTATCTAATGATATTGAAATGGTTATGCCTGGTGATAACATAAAAATGATTGTAAACTTAATTTCTCCTATAGCTATGACTAATGGTTTAAGATTTGCAATTCGTGAGGGCGGGCGCACAGTTGGAGCTGGAGTAGTTACAAATATTATTTCTTAATTTAATTATATTACTTTTCTAATAAGAAATATAAATATTAAATATTAAATCTTTGGTAGCGCGTACCTAGTTTTTAACTAGGTACTTGGTGTGTGAGTTATTACTAAAATGTTTAAATGTGTATGAAAATTAACGTAATAAATCTTTTTAAAAAGAATATAAAAAAAATAATTATTACTGTATTAATAATATTGGTTATATTTATGATACCTAATTATTATAGTAAGTTACGTATTGTATTTATTATAATTACTATTAGTATTGTAACGTTATACCTTGTAAAAAAGAATAATGTGATAAAAATGATAATACAATCTTATAAAGAATTAAAACAAGTTAGTTGGCCTAGTTTTAAAGATACATTAAATATAACGGTAATTATTACTATGGTAACAGCTATTATATCGTTAATAATATGGGGATTAGATACATTATTAATTAATATTATTTCATTTATTACAAAATTAAAAATATAATATGAGTATATCTGTTACAAAAAATTGGTATGTAGTTCAAGTTTTTTCTGGTTTTGAAAAAAAAGTATCTTTATCTATTAAAGAATATGTTAAATTATACAAAATGGAACATTTATTTGGTGAAATTATAGTTCCTACAGAAGAAGTAGTAGAAATTAGACGTGGTCAAAGACGTAAAAGTGAAAGAAAGTTTTTTCCTGGATATGTTTTAGTGCAGATGATATTGAATAATGATAGTTGGTATTTAGTTCGTAATATACCAAAAGTTATGGGATTTGTTGGTGGTCATTCTGGTAATCCAACTCCGGTAGGTGATAAAGAAATTAAAGTTATTATTGATAGATTACAAAAATCTATCGGAAAACCAAAACCAAAAGTAATATTTGAATTAGGTGAATTAGTAAGAGTAAATCATGGACCATTCTCTGACTTTAATGGTACAGTAGAAGAAGTAGATTATGAAAAAAGTAGATTAAAAGTATCTGTTTCGATTTTTGGAAGATCTACCCCAGTAGAACTAGATTTTGCACAAGTAGAAAAAAATTGATATACGATAATTATATGTTATTATGATAGTTACTATTTTATAGTGGCATTATTTACTTATATTTAAGTTTATGGCTAAACAAATAAAATCTATAGTTAAGTTACAAATACCATCTGGAGTAGCTACCCCAGCTCCACCAATTGGTCCTACTTTAGGACAACATGGAATTAATATTGTGGAATTTTGTAAGAAATTTAATCATGTGACTTCTGGAGTAAAAAATAATACTCCATTACCTACCATAATAACTATATATGTTGATAATTCTTTTACTTTTATATGTAAAAGTCCACCGGTTACTTTTTTAATAAAACAAATGATTAATATACAAACCGGTTCTGATAAACCAGGAAAAAATATAATTGGTAAAATTAATTATAATCTTATTAAGGAAATTGCTCAATTAAAGATAAAAGATATGAATACTATTAAATTAGAATCGATAATTAAATCTATTATAGGTTCAGCTAAATCTATGGGAATAATTATCAATGAGTAGAATAAATAAAAGAATAAATAATTTATATAAGAAGATAGATCTTAGTAAATGTTATGAAGTTAGTCAAGCAATTAATATTTTAAAAGAATGTAATAATGTAAAGTTTATTGAAAGTGTTGATGTTGCTATAAAACTAAATATCAATACCAAAAAAGTAGATCAAAATATTAGAAATACAGTTGTTTTACCTCATAATAATGGTAAAGTGATGAAAATAGCAGTTTTTACTCAAGATAAAAAACAAATTGAGTTAGTTAAAAAAATTGGTATTAGTATGGTTGGAATGGAAGAATTATTTCATTATATAAAAAACCATAAAAGAAAAAAGATAAATTTCGTTATAGCATCACCAGATGCTATGCCATTAGTTAGTAAATTAGGTAGCATTTTAGGGCCAAGAAATATTATGCCTAATCCTAAGTTAGGTACTGTTACAGATGATGTTATTTCAGTAATTAACGAAATAAAATTAGGAAAAATTATTTATTGTAATGATAAATATGGGATTATACATACCTCTATAGGTAGGATAAATTTTAATAAAAGTAAAATAATAGAAAATTTAAAAACTTTAATATTATCAATAATTAAGAGTAAGTTTATATTAAATACAAATAATTTAATAAATCAAGTACATTTATCAACAACAATGGGTATTGGTATTAATATTAACTTTTTAAATATATTAAAAAACAAATAATTTTTTAGATTTTAAAAAATAATTATTTATACAATAAGAGTACTTATTATGATTTTAAATATTAATGATAAATCTAATATTGTGAATAATATTCATAAATTACTCAGTAGTGCATTATCTGTTGTTATTGCTAATTATCATGGTGTTAATGCAAATGAAATTAATACTTTGAGAAAAGATGCATATCAACAAAATGTTAATATTTTCATAATAAAAAATACTTTAATTAATCGTGCTATCAAAAAAAATAATAATTTTAAGTACTTATTTAACTTATTTAGCGGGCCAACATTAATTGCTTGTTCATCCAAACATCCTGGTATTGCTGCTCGTTTATTACATAATTTCTCTAAAATTACTAAATTAGAAATAAAATTAGCATGTTTTAATGGTAATATTATACACAAATCAGAAATAAAATACTTGGTTGATATGCCAACATATGAAGAAGCTATTATTAATATTATTACATTATTAAAAGAAGCTTCTTTGTTAAAATTAATTAGGTTACTAAATTTTATAAAAAATAATAGATTGTATTGATAACTTATTATTTTTAATATATTTGGGGTAATTATTTTAATATAAATTAAGGATTATTATGTCTATTTCTAAAGAAAATATTATAGATGCAATTAGTAAAATGTCAATTACTGATGTAAATGAATTAATATCAATGTTAGAAAAAAAATTTAATGTTATAGCCAGTTCAATCAATAGTAATGTGACAAGTAATACTGAAGTTAAGGAAGAACAAACAGAATTTAGTATATTTTTAGATAAAATTGGTGTAAATAAGATTTCTGTTATCAAAATAGTTCGTAGTATTACCGGCTTAGGTTTAAAAGAAGCAAAAGATTTAGTTGAATCAGCTCCAATATTAATTAAAGAATCATTAAATAAGGTTGATGCAGAAAGTATAAAACAAGATTTAGAAAAAGTTGGTGCTACTATTACAATAAAATAAAAATTCTTAAAAATAAGAGTATATATTAATAATTCATAATACTATTTATTTACCAATATAACAGGTTAATGATATGTTGTGTTCCAATGCTAGAAAAACAAAAATTCGTAAAGATTTTGGTAAAAGACAACAAATATTAGATATACCATATCTTTTATCTATTCAATTAGAATCATTCAAAAAATTTATTGAATGTGATTCTAATGGTAAAATTGGATTAGAATCAGTTTTTCGTTCTATTTTCCCTATCAAAAATTATAATAAAAATGCGGTATTAGAATATCGTAGTTATTGTATTGAACAACCAATTTTTGATATTGACGAATGCAAAACTAGAGGCATGACTTATTCAGCTTCATTAAAAGTAACATTATGTTTATTAGTTTACGATAATGATATATCGAATAATAAAATTAAGTATGAAAAAAAACAAGAAGTCTACATGGGGGAAATTCCATTAATGACAAGTAATGGTACATTTATTATTAATGGTATCGAACGTGTTGTAGTATCTCAACTACATCGTAGTCCTGGAGTATTTTTTGATAGTGATAAAGGAAAAACTCATTCATCTGGTAAAATATTATATAATGCTCGTATTATTCCTTACAGAGGTTCTTGGTTAGATTTTGAATTTGATTCTAAAGATAATTTATTTGTACGTATTGATAGAAGAAGAAAATTACCTGTCACTGTATTGCTACATGCGTTAGGTTATAATAATAATCAGATATTAGATATATTTTTTGATAAAGTAATTTATAATATTAATAATAATCAAATTAAAATGATATTGGTGCCAGAAAGATTAAGAGGTGAAACTGCACTATTTGACATAAAAAATAATAATATTATTTATGTTAAACAAGGTAGAAGAATTACTTATAAACATATTAAATTATTATTAGATCATCATGTTAATGAGATAGAAATACCAGTTGACTATATTATTGGTAAAATTCTAGCTAAGGATTGTTTTGATGATAATAACAAATTAATAGCACAAGCTAATACTAAAATAACATTAGAAATACTAAAAAAATTTAATTATTGTAAATATTCTCAAATAGAAACAATTTTTACTAATGATTTAGATCACGGTTCATTTATATCAGAAACTATTAACATTGATCCAACTTATGATCGTATAACAGCTTTAACAGAAATATATCGTGTTATTAGACCTGGTGAACCACCTACTAAAGACGCAATTGAAAATATGTTTAATAATATATTTTTTTCTACAGATCGTTATGACTTATCATTAGTGGGAAGAATGAAATTTAATAAGTCTCTTTTATGTAATGAAGAATACAATAATGGATTGCTTACAAAAAACGATATTATATTGGTAATAAAGAAATTAATAGATATTAGGAATGGTAAGGGAGAAATTGATGATATTGATCATTTAGGTAATCGCCGTATTCGTTCTGTAGGAGAAATGGCAGAAAATCAATTTCGTATCGGTTTACTAAGAGTAGAAAAAACTGTGAGAGAAAAATTATCTCTTGGAGATTTAGATAATTTAATGCCTCAAGAACTTATAAATGCTAAGCCAATTTCTGCTGCAATAAAAGAATTTTTTGGATCTAGTCAATTATCACAATTTATGGATCAAAATAATCCTTTATCAGAAATAACTCATAAAAGACGTATTTCTGCTTTAGGTCCTGGAGGTTTAACAAGAGAGCGAGCTGGATTTGAAGTTAGGGATGTACATCCTACTCATTATGGACGTGTATGTCCTATAGAAACTCCAGAAGGACCAAATATAGGATTAATTAATTCATTATCAGTATATGCTCGTATTAATAACTATGGTTTTCTTGAAACACCATACCGGGTTGTAAAAGATGGTATTGTATCTAATGATATTCACTATTTATCTGCAATAGAAGAAGCTAATTATATAATAGCACAAGCTAATACTAATATAGATAATAATGGTTATTTTATTGATGAACTTATTACCTGTCGTAACAAGGGAGAATCTAGTTTATTTACCAAAAAACAAGTTAATTATATGGATGTTTCAACCCAACAAATAGTTTCAGTTGGTGCTTCATTAATACCATTTTTAGAACATGATGATGCGAATAGGGCTTTAATGGGTGCTAATATGCAACGTCAAGCAATACCTACACTAAAAACAGAAGCCCCATTAGTTGGTACTGGTATGGAACGAGTTGTTGCAATAGATTCCGGAGTAATTATTACAGCTAATAGAAGTGGTACAGTACAATACGTAGATGCAACAAAAATTATTATTAAAGTTAGTTCAAGTGAAATTAGTTATGATGATATTGGTATTGATATATATACTTTGACAAAGTATACTCGCTCTAATCAAAATACTTGTATTAATCAAGTTCCTTGTGTAAATATTGGTGATATAATTAATAAAGGTGACGTATTAGCTGACGGACCAGCTACAAGTTTAGGTGAATTAGCTTTAGGACAAAATATGCGTATCGCTTTTATGCCATGGAATGGATATAATTTTGAAGATTCAATGTTAATCTCTGAAAAAGTAGTACAAGAAGATAGATTTACTACTATCCATATTCAAGAATTATCTTGTATAGCTAGAGATACTAAATTAGGAGCAGAAGACATTACTTCAGATATTCCTAATATTAGTGAATCAGCACTATCTAAATTAGATGAATCTGGTATAGTATATATTGGTGCTGAAGTAACTGGAGGTGATATCTTAGTAGGTAAGGTTACACCTAAGGGTGAAACACAATTAACACCTGAAGAAAAATTACTTAGAGCTATTTTTGGAGAAAAAGCATCAGATGTAAAAGATTCTTCTTTAAGGGTTCCAAATGGCGTTTTCGGTACTGTAATTGATGTGCAAGTATTTACTAGAGATGGTATAAAAAAAGATAAACGTACTTTAGATATTGAAAATAGTAAAATAGAAAATATTAAAAAAACTTTTGTTGAAGAATTAAAAGTATTAGAACATAATTTATTTACATGTGTATATAATTTATTAATCAATAATAATGTTAGTCCAGAATTTCTTAATAAAATATCAAAGAATGAGTGGTTTAATATTAGTATTAAAAATGATAATGACAAACATAAATTATCTATACTTTATAAAAAATTCAATAATATAAAAAATCATTTTGATAAACAATTAAAATTAAAGATAAAAAAAATAACTCAGGGTGATGATTTAGCTCCAGGGATATTAAAAATAGTTAAAGTATATTTAGCAGTAAAAAGATATATCCAACCAGGTGATAAAATGGCAGGGCGGCACGGTAATAAAGGGGTAATTTCAAAAATTTGTCCTGTTGAAGATATGCCTTATGATGAAAATGGAGTACCAGTTGATATTGTATTAAATCCGTTAGGTGTTCCATCACGTATGAATATTGGTCAAATTTTAGAAACTCATTTAGGTATGGCAGCAAAATGTATTGGTAACAGAATTCGTGATATGTTAAAACAAAATTCTAACGTTTCAGAAATAAAAAATTTTATACAACAAGCTTATAATATTGGTAATAATATAAGACAAAAAGTAAATTTGGATAATCTATCAAATGATGATATAATGAAGTTGGCTGAAAATTTACAGTATGGTATGCCTATTGCTACTCCAGTTTTTGATGGAGCTAAAGAGGAAGAAATAAAACAAATGTTAAAATTAGCTAATATAGCTACATCTGGACAAATTACCTTATTTGATGGTAGAACTGGGGAAAAATTTGAAAGACCAGTAACTGTTGGGTATATGTATATGTTAAAATTAAATCACTTAGTAGATGATAAAATGCATGCTCGTTCTACTGGATCTTATAGTTTAGTAACACAGCAACCATTAGGAGGTAAAGCTCAGTTTGGTGGTCAAAGATTTGGTGAAATGGAAGTTTGGGCATTAGAGGCATATGGAGCTGCATATACGTTACAAGAAATGTTAACTGTTAAATCAGATGATGTTAGTGGAAGAACTAAAATGTATAAAAATATAGTAGACAATAATCATGTCATGGAACCTAACATACCTGAATCATTTAATGTATTAATTAAAGAGATACGTTCATTAGCTATTAATATAGAATTAGAAGAAAATTAATTTAATATTATAAAAGGTATATTGAGTGGAAAAATTTAAGTATTCTTTGAAACTTAAAAATATTGTTGATGAGTTTGACAAGATTAAAATTTCTTTAGCTTCACCAGAAGTAATACGATCGTGGTCTTTTGGTGAAGTAAAAAAACCAGAAACGATTAATTATCGAACTTTTAAACCAGAACGTGATGGATTATTTTGTGCTCGTATTTTTGGTCCTATTAAAGATTATGAATGTTTATGTGGTAAATATAAACGTTTAAAACATAGAGGTATAGTTTGTGAAAAATGTGGTGTTGAAGTAACACAAACCAAGGTTCGTCGTGAAAGAATGGGACATATTGAATTAGCATCGCCAATAGCTCATACCTGGTTTTTAAAATCATTACCTTCTCGTATCGGTTTAATTTTAGATATGCCGCTAAAAGATATAGAAAAAATTTTGTACTTTGAGTCTTATATAGTGACTAGTACTAATATAGCAGAATTATCTTGCCGACAAATTTTAACTGAAGAACAATACATTAATGCTTTAGAAAATTTTGGTAATGATTTTGATGCAAAAATAGGTGCTGAGGCTATACAATTTTTATTAAAAGAAATTAATCTTAATAGTGAATGTAGTATTTTACGTAATGAATTAAAAAATATTAATTCTGAAACTAAGAGAAAAAAAATTACTAAACGTATTAAGTTATTAGAATCATTTATTCAAAGTGGTAACAAACCAGAATGGATGATATTAACTGTATTACCTGTATTACCACCAGAACTAAGACCATTAGTACCATTAGATGGTGGTCGATTTGCTACTTCTGATTTAAATGATTTATATAGAAGAGTTATTAATCGTAATAATCGTTTAAAACGATTATTAGATTTATCAGCTCCTGATATTATAGTTCGTAATGAAAAACGTATGTTACAAGAAGCAATAGATGCGTTATTGGACAACGGACGTCGTGGCAAAATTATCACTGGTGTAAATAAGAGACCATTAAAATCATTAGCTGATATGATTAAAGGTAAGCAGGGTAGATTTCGTCAAAATTTATTAGGAAAAAGAGTTGATTATTCTGGTAGATCAGTAATTACTGTTGGTCCATATTTACATTTACATCAATGTGGATTACCAAAAAAAATGGCTCTAGAATTATTTAAACCATTCATATATGGTAAACTAGAAATTAATGGATTAGCTAATACTATTAAAGCTGCAAAAAAAATGGTAGAAAAAGAAGAATCAGTAGTATGGGATATTTTAGAAGAAGTTATTCATGAACATCCAGTAATGTTAAATCGTGCTCCTACTTTACATCGTTTAGGTATTCAAGCATTTGAACCAGTGTTAGTAGAAGGTAAAGCTATTCAATTACATCCATTGGTATGCGCTGCATATAATGCTGATTTTGATGGAGATCAGATGGCAGTTCATGTTCCTTTGACATTAGAAGCACAACTAGAAGCACGTGCTTTAATGATGTCTACTAATAATATATTATCACCAGCTAATGGTGAACCTATTATCGTACCATCTCAAGATGTTGTATTAGGTCTATATTACATGACAAAAGATTGTATACAAGGTAAAGGTGAAAATATGATTATCACTGGTCCAAAAGAGGCAGAATATTTGTATCATAATGAATTAGTTGATTTACATGCTAAAGTAAAAGTAAGAATTAGTGAATATGAATTAGTTAACGGTAATTTTATAAAACATGTAAATATAGTTGATACTACTATAGGAAGAGCAATTTTATGGATGATCGTTCCAAAAGGTTTACCTTTTAAATTAATTAATCAAGTTTTAGGAAAACCAGCAATTACTAATATGATTAATACATGTTATAGAATATTAGGATTAAAAGCAACAGTAATATTTGCTGATCAAATTATGTATACTGGATTTGCTTATGCAGCTAAATCTGGTGTATCTGTTGGTATAGATGATATTTTAGTACCAAAAAATAAAACTTTAATAATTTCTGAAGCAGAAACTGAAGTATCCGAAATTCAAGAGCAATTTCAGGCTGGATTAGTAACTGCTGGTGAAAGATACAATAAGGTTATTGATATTTGGACCATTGCTAATGAACGAGTAACTAAAGCAATGATGGATAATTTATCTATGGAAACTGTTATTACTAGTACTGGTGAAAAAAAATATCAGACATCATTTAATAACATATTTATGATGGCTGATTCAGGAGCTAGAGGTTCTGCTGCACAAATTAGACAATTAGCTGGTATGCGTGGTTTAATGGCTAAACCAGATGGTTCAATCATAGAAACACCTATTACTGCAAACTTTAGAGAAGGGTTAAATGTATTACAATATTTTATTTCAACGCATGGTGCTCGTAAAGGATTAGCTGATACTGCATTAAAAACAGCAAATTCTGGTTATTTAACCAGAAGATTAGTTGATGTAGCACAAGATTTAGTGGTTATAGAATACGATTGTGGTACTAATGATGGTATTACATTAACTAATGTTATTACTGATAGTGATATTAAAGAATCTTTAGGTGAACGAGTATTAGGACGTATAATAGTTGATGATATTGTTATTCCTGGTACTAATAATATATTGATAAAATCAAATACTCTATTAGATGAATCATATTGTGATATGATAGATAAATATTCTATAGATAGTATAAAAGTAAGATCTGTAGTAACTTGTGATACTAATTTTGGTGTGTGTGCAAAGTGTTATGGTAGAGATTTAGCTAGAGGTAATTTGGTAAATAAGGGAGAAGCTATTGGAGTAATTGCTGCGCAATCAATAGGAGAGCCAGGAACACAATTAACTATGCGTACTTTCCATATAGGCGGAGCAGCATCTAGAATAACTGTTGATTCTAGTATTCAAACTAAACATAGTGGTTTTCTAAATTTAGAAAATGTTAAATCAGTAGTCAACATTACCAATAAATTAGTTATTACTTCTCGTAACGCAGAATTAAAAATTGTAGATGAATTAGGTCGTATTAAAGAAAAACATAAAATTCCTTATGGAGCTACTATAAATAAAAATCATGGTGATTTTGTCGCATCGCGAGAAATGATAGCTTATTGGGATCCTCATAGTATTCCAATACTTACAGAAGTTAATGGTATAGTAAAATTTGTTGATATGATAGATGGACAGACGATTATAAGACAAACTGATGAATTAACTGGTTTAACTTCAATTATAGTTTTAGATACTGCTGAACGTACTAGTAGTAATAAAGATTTAAGACCAGCACTATATGTTATTGATAGTCAAGGACAAAATGTTTTATTACCTGGTACAGATCTACCAGCCCATTATTTTTTGCCGGGAAAAACTATTATTCAATTAGAAGATGGTGCCAAAATTAATAAGGGTGATGTATTAGCAAAAATTCCTCAAGCTACTATTAGTACCAAAGATATTACTGGTGGATTACCTAGAGTAGCTGATTTATTCGAAGCCCGTCGTCCTAAAGAACCAGCTATATTAGCAGAAATTAGTGGTGTTATTTCATTTGGTAAAGAAACAAAAGGAAAAAGAAGATTAGTAATAACATCAACAAATGATAGTAAGTATGAGCATGAAGAAATGATTCCTAAGTGGAGACAACTAAATGTTTTTGAAGGTGAGTATGTAGAAAAAGGTGATATTATTTCTGATGGCCCTGAAACTCCACAAGATATATTACGTCTTAGAGGAGTACATGAAGTAACTAAATATATTGTTGATGAAATACAGGATGTATATCGATTACAAGGAGTTAAAATTAATGATAAGCACATCGAAGTAATTATTAGACAAATGTTACGTAAAGCTACTGTTATTGATGGTGGTGACTCAAATTTTTTAAGTGGTGAACAAGTAGAATATGCTAAAATTAAGATTAATAATATCTTACTTAAAAAAAATAAACAAAAAGAAATTGTATATAATAGAGAATTATTAGGTATTACTAAAGCATCGTTAACAACAGAATCATTTATTTCTGCAGCATCATTTCAAGAAACTACTAGAGTACTAACTGAATCAGCAGTAGGTGGTAAAATAGATGAATTACATGGATTAAAAGAAAATGTTATTGTTGGTAGATTAATTCCAGCTGGTACTGGTTATTCATATCATAAAGAACGTAACCGTCGTAGAAAAAAACATAAAATTACTGCTGACGAAGCATCAGCAACTCTAACTGAATTACTTAATCAAAATTCATAATTTAGATTTTATTTTAAGTACTTATTAAGTATTTTTATATACTAAATTAGTATAG
>JAOBJO010000006.1 GCA_025728535.1 Candidatus Lightella neohaematopini | reverse complement strand
TAAAACAACTTAGGTGTTATAAGGTTAAATTCTCACGGGTAATTAGTATCAGTTAGCTAAATACTTCACAGTACTTACACATCTGACCTATCAACGTTATAGTCTTTAACGACCCTTTAGGAGGTTTCCCTCTGGGAAGACTAATCTTGAGGAAAGCTTCCCGCTTAGATGCTTTCAGCAGTTATCTTATCCGTACTTAGCTACCGGGCAATACCATTGGTATGATAACCCGAACACCATAGGTACGTCCACTCCGGTCCTCTCGTACTAGGAGTAGCTCCTCTCAATCTTCCAACGCCCACGGCAGATAGGGACCGAACTGTCTCACGACGTTCTAAACCCAGCTCGCGTACCACTTTAAATGGCGAACAGCCATACCCTTGGGACCTACTACAGCCCCAGGATGTGATGAGCCGACATCGAGGTGCCAAACACCGCCGTCGATATGAACTCTTGGGCGATATCAGCCTGTTATCCCCGGAGTACCTTTTATTCGTTGAGCGATGGCCTTTCCATACAGAACCACCGGATCACTAAGACCTGCTTTCACATCTGCTCGAATTGTCACTCTCGCAGTTAAGTTAGCTTATGCCTTTGTACTAAACTTACGATATCCGACCGTAATTAGCTAACCTTTGTACTCCTCCGTTACTCTTTAGGAGGAGACCGCCCCAGTCAAACTACCCACCAGACATTGTCTTCAATCCGGATTACGGATTTGAGTTAGAATATCAAATACTAAAGGGTGGTATTTCAACGTTGACTCCATACTAACTAGCGTTAGTATCTCATAGTCTCCCACCTATTCTACACATTAATAATCAATATTCAATATCAAGTTATAGTAAAGGTTCACGGGGTCTTTCCGTCTTGCCGCGGGTACGCCGCATCTTCACGGCGATTTCAATTTCACTGAGTCTCAGGTGGAGACAGTCTGGCCATCATTACGCCATTCGTGCAGGTCGGAACTTACCCGACAAGGAATTTCGCTACCTTAGGACCGTTATAGTTACGGCCGCCGTTTACCGGGGCTTCGATCAAAAGCTATTATATAAAAAAGATATAATAACCTCTTCAATTAACCTTCCGGCACCGGGCAGGCGTCACACTGTATACTTCCACTTACGTGTTTGCACAGTGCTGTGTTTTTAATAAACAGTTGCAGCCAGCTATTATCTGCGACTAACTTCAGCTCCAAAAGTACTTTCTTCACTTACATGTTAGTGTGCCTTATTCCGAAGTTACGGCACTATTTTGCCTAGTTCCTTCACCTGAGTTCTCTCAAGCGCCTTAGTATTCTCTACCTAACTACCTGTGTTGGTTTGTGGTACGATTAAATATTATTTAACGTTTAGAGGATTTTCTTGTAAGTATAGCATTAATTCCTTCATCACCTTAATGATCCGTCATCACATCTCAGTGTTAAACAAGAAATACTTTTTGTTTATTTCTTCACCTACGTGCTTAAACCGAAAACCGTTACTCGGCGAATCTAGCTTTCTTCGTCCCCCCATCACAAATAATATTTAGTACAGGAATATTAACCTGTTGTCCATCGACTACGCCTTTCGGCCTCATCTTAGGTGTCGACTTACCCTGCTCCGATTAACGTTGAACAGGAAACCTTAGTTTTTCGGCGAATAGGTTTTTCACCTATTTTATCGTTACTCATGTCAGCATTCGCACTTCTGATATCTCCAATATACTTTACAATATATCTTCACAGACTTACAGAACGCTCCCCTACCCAATAGAATTTCTATTATCTAGAAAAAAAATAATAATAAATCTATTGCCGCAGCTTCGGTACATAATTTAGCCCCGTTAAATCTTCCGCACAGGCTGACTCGACTAGTGAGCTATTACGCTTTCTTTAAATGATGGCTGCTTCTAAGCCAACATCCTAGCTGTCTATGCCTTCCCACATCGTTTTCCACTTAATTATGATTTTGGGACCTTAGCTAGCGATCTGGGTTGTTTCCCTTTCCACAATGGATGTTAGCACCCACTGTGTGCCTCCCGTGATAGTATTCTATGGTATTCGGAGTTTGCATTGATTTGGTAATTCTATATGAATCCCTAATCGAAACAGTGCTCTACCCCCATAGATAAACACGAGGCGCTACCTAAATAGCTTTCGGGGAGAACCAGCTATCTCCCGGTTTGATTAGCCTTTCACCCCTAACCACAAGTCATCCGCTAATTTTTCAACATTAGTCAGTTCGGTCCTCCAATTAGTATTACCTAATCTTCAACCTGCTCATGGTTAGATCACCGGGTTTCGGGTCTATATACTGCAACTTAACGCCTAATTATGACTCGGTTTCCCTGCGGCTCCCTTTTTAAAGTTAACCTTGCTACAGAATATAACTCGCTGACCCATTATACAAAAGGTACGCAGTCACATATATATAAAATTTTATACGTATGCTCCTACTGATTGTACGTATATAGTTTCAGGTTCTATTTCACTCCCCTAACCGGGGTTCTTTTCGCCTTTCCCTCACGGTACTAGTTCACTATCGGTCAATTAGTAGTATTTAGTCTTAGAGGATGGTCCCCCTATCTTCAGACAGGATAACACGTGTCCCGCCCTACTTATTAAGTATATTAATATAAATATTTTAAGATACTGGGCTATCACCTATTATTGCTAGTCTTTCCAAACTATTTTCCTAATAAGTATATTAATTATATACTTGAAGACTGATCCCTGTTCGCTCGCCACTACTAAGGGAATCTCATATTGATTTATTTTCCTCAAGATACTTAGATGTTTCAGTTCTCTTGGTTCGCTTCATTAAACTATGAATTCATTTAATGATGATACTATTGTATCAGGTTACCCTATTCGGATATCGCCGGCTATTAACACCTCTTATCGATTTACCGACGCTTTTCGCAGATTAGCACGTCCTTCATCGCCTCTAATTACCTAGGCATCCACTATATACGCTTAGTAACTTAACCTTATAACCCTAAGTTGTTTTGCTAGAGAAACTTAAATGTATTGTTAAAGAACCTAAAAAAAGTTTTAATATATATAAATGGCGTATAGTACGCCTTTTTTAGATTGTGTCAAGATATTTAT